>DATLLQ010000063.1:0-14587 GCA_035537775.1 Vicinamibacterales bacterium
GATCATCGACCCGGATTATTCGGGTCCGAACGACGAGGTCATGATTCAGGTCCTGAATTTCACGGACACTGACGTCCAGATCCGGCGCGGCGACCGCCTGGCCCAGGGCATCGTGCTGCCCGCACCTCGCGTCGAGTGGCAGGAGGTCGAGGAAGTCAAGACCGTGACGCGGGGCGGCTTCGGAGCGACCGGGAACTGAGCACAGAAGTCAGAACACAGAAAACGAACCGAGCGAGAACCTGGAAGCGTGAACGGTTCAAGCGCCCTGAGGCGCATCCTCCACATCGACATGGACGCCTTCTATGCGTCCGTCGAGCAGCGCGATCGGCCGGAGTTGCGCGGGCAGCCAGTAGCGGTTGGCGGCGAGCCGGACAAGCGCGGTGTGGTAGCCGCGGCCAGCTACGAGGCGCGCGCGTTCGGCGTCCGCTCAGCGATTCCGATGTCGCGCGCCGTCCGCCTGTGCCCGTCGCTGGTCATCGTCCGGCCTGACTTTACGAAGTACCGCGCGGTCTCGCAGCAGGTGTTCGACCTCTTTCGCTCCGTGACGCCGCTGGTCGAGCCGCTGTCACTCGACGAGGCCTACCTCGACGTGACGGAGAATGCCTGGGGCGAAACGCTGGGCATGAACGTCGCGCGCAGGCTCAAATCGGAGATCCGCGAGCGCACCGGATTGACGGCATCTGCTGGAGTCGCGCCGAACAAATTCCTCGCGAAGATCGCGTCGGGCTGGCAGAAGCCCGACGGGCTGACGGTGATCGCTCCCGAGCGCGTGGAGAACTTCCTGCAGGGCCTGCCGGTCGATGCGCTCTGGGGTGTCGGTCCGGTGACCGCGCGCAAGCTGCGCGAACGCGGCATCGAGAAGCTGACGGACGTGCGCACTGCGGACCCGGTCCTGCTGCGCGAGTCAGTCGGCTCGCTCGCCGACTGGCTGCAGGCGCTGGCCCGCGGTCAGGACGATCGGCCTATCGTGGCCGAGCACGAGCCCAAGTCGTCTGGCAGTGAAAACACGTTCGAACGCGACCTGACGGATCTACCGTCAATTCGAGAGGAAATTGCCGAGATGGCCGGACACGCGGCGCACTGGCTGGCCAGGCGCGAGATGTACGCCCGGACGGTCACGATCAAGGTCCGCTACAGCGACTTCACCACGATCACGCGCAGCCAGAGTGAGGCGCCCACCCGCGACGAGGACAGCATTCGCCGCCGTGCGGTGGCGCTCCTCGACAAGACCGATGCTGGACGACGGCCCGTTCGACTGCTGGGGGTGAGTGTGCATAACCTGTCCGATGCGCTGGAGCCGATCGAGGAGACACCTGAAGGGCCCCAGGCGCGTCTCCCCTTCGAGGGGTAGGCTGATGTTCTGGCTCATAGGCATCGCGGTCGTCGCGCTCGCCCACACTGCGCCCTTCCCGTTCCTGCTCGACGGGACGGATCGGACGATCTGGCGCATGCCGGAAAGGTCGCCTCCCACGGTGTACCTGACGTTCGATGACGGCCCGAACCCGACAGCAACCATGGACCTGCTGGACGCTCTCGACCGGCACGGGGTGAAAGGCACCTTCTTCATCATCGACAAGCACCTGACGAAGGACACCGCGCCGATTGTGCGCCGCGCGTTCGAGGAAGGGCACGCGGTTGCGCTTCACTCGCACACGCGGACGCTGATGTTCAAGACGCCTGGCGGGATGGCGTCCACGCTGAGACAGGCGGCAACGCGCATGGAGCAGTTGACCGGGCATGCACCGTGCCGCGCCTTCAGGCCGCACGCCGGCAATCGCAGCGTGCCGATGCTGCTGGGCGCGCGTCGCGCGGGCTTCACGGTCGTCGGCTGGGGGTGGATGCTGTGGGACTTCAACTGGTTTCGCGCAAAGACGGCGAACGCACTCGTGCCCCGACTGGCGGATCACGCGTCTCCGGGCGACATCATCGTCATTCACGACGGGCATCACAAGGATCCGCGTGCCGATCGACGCTATGCCGCGGAGACGGTCGACAGACTGATTCCGGAACTTCGCGCGCGCGGATTTGAATTCGGAACGATCTGTCCGGGAAGGTTTAGCCGGACCCGAACGTCACGTGGCGCGGTTTACCGCCGTCACGACGCCGACGAGGAAATCGAGCCGGACGGTGTCGCCCTCCTGCAAGGCCGGGGCAAGCGCTTCGCTGCCGACGCGCGCCACCCGCATCTGGCTGTCGGGCTCGTCGGTGAATCGATAGTGCAGGTCGTAGAAGAGCTGCCCGTGAATGCTCACGGGCTGCATGCGGTGCAGCACCGCGTCGCGCGAACCTTTCAGCATCAGTTCACCGGAACGACGCGGGCGCGGATCACTTCAATCCGCGTGACAGGCGTCTCGCCCTCACGCTGGGCGACCTCAATCTTGTCGATGACGTCCATTCCGTCGACCACGCGGCCGAAGGCTGTGTACTTGCCGTCGAGCGAGTCGGCCGGCGCCAGCACGATGAAGAACGAGGTCGTGGCGCTCGCCGGCTCGTTGCCGCGAGCCATGGACAGGACCCCGCGCTCGTGTTTCGTGGCGTTGAACTCCGGCTCCAGCGTCCGCACGTAGCCCTGCTGACGTTCGTCGAGAGGCTCCTTGCGTGTCTGCAGGTAGCCCCCCTGAATCACGAAGTTCGAGACCACCCGGTGGAACGACGTGCCGTCGTACACGCCGGATGCCGCGAGCTTCAGGAAGTTCCTGACGTGCATCGGCGCGCGGTCGGGAAACAGCTCGAAGGTCATGTTCCCCATTGAGGTCTCCATGACGACGCGCTGCCGCGCCATCTCGTCCACCGACGAAGTGAGGAACGGCTCCGGCACCGGCGCCGGCTTCTCGCGAATCGTGACCTTCCGGATCTCGACGCGTTGCGTCGGGATGTTCGCGTTCGCCGCCACCGCCGAGATCTTCTGAGCCACGCTCAGCCCCTCGACGACACGCGCGAACACCGTGTACTGGCCGTCGAGCGCGGGCTGGTCGGTGACCGCGATGAAGAATTGCGACCCGGCGCTGTCGCGGTTGCCGGGGATGAGCACGGCTGACACCGCGCCGCGCGTGTGCTTCTCGGCGTTCCCCTCGAAGCGCAGCGTATTCAGCCCGCCGGTGCCGTACTTGTCCGCCTGCGCGGGATCCTTCGACAGCGGATCTCCGCCCTGGATGATCCCCATCGCGACGACGCGGTGGAAGGTGGTGCCGTCGTAGGCCCCCTCGCGTGCGCGCGTGATGAAGTGCGCCACATGGTTCGGTGCCGCGGCGGGCAGCAGATCGAGCACGATCGTCCCGAATGTCGTTTCCAGCACCGCCTGCTTGTTGCGGAGCTCAGCGTCGGACAGCGTGTTCGTAAAGAACGCGACCTTTGGCGGCGGCGCCGGCTTCTGGGTGCCGCGCCCCTGCCCCTCTTCGTAGTGTCCGCCGTGAGGCGGACCAAACGAATGGACGGAAGGCGAACCCATGACCGCTATCAGCATCATCGCGACGAGCAACATGGGCGTGATTATCTGCTAGCCGCGGCTGGCCTTCAATTTGAGCGCCTGCCGCACGGCCTTGGCGCCCAGCCGGCCACGGCGCTTCTCTTCGAGCAGCGCACGCTCGTCCTGCTGGCGTTCGAGAAATGCGAGTTCGTCCTTCAGGCGCAGATAGCTGTCGAGCCGATCCGCCGCCAGTGTGCCGGCCTCGACCGCGGCCTTGACCGCGCAGCGCGGCTCATCGCGGTGGGCACAATCGGTGAAGTGACACGACGCGGCCAGTTCGTCGATATCGTCGAAGGTTTCACGGACCGCCTCGCCAACGTCCCAGAGCTGCAGTTCCCGCATCCCGGGTGTGTCGATGAGCAGCCCGCCATTCGGCAGCACGACGAGCTCACGGTTCGTGGTCGTGTGCCGGCCCTTCGAGTCGGCGGCGCGCACATCGCGTGTCCGCCGCGCGTCGGAGCCGAGCAGGCGATTGATGAGCGTGGTCTTGCCGACGCCAGAGGACCCGAGAAGCGCGCCCGTCCGTCCTCGCGTCAGGTAGTGCAGGACGTCGTCGACGCCCTCCCCCGCTTTCGGATTGAGCACGTGCACCGGCGCCTCGGCGGCGATGCCCCTCACGTCCGCGATGCGAGCCTCCACATCCTCGCCGACGTCGGGCTTCGTCAGCAGCACCACCGGCGCCGCGCCGCTCTCACGCGCCATCAGCAGATAGCGTTCGAGCCGCCGCACGCTGTAGTCGTGATCGAGCGCCATCACGATGAACGTGACGTTGACGTTCGCGGCAACGACCTGCTCATCGGTGACGTTGCCGGCCATTCTGCGTGAGAAGCGGCTGCGCCGCGGCAGGACAGACACAATCGACCCGCGCTCGTCGCCGGGCCGCGTGCGGACGACCACCCAGTCGCCAACCGCCGGCAACTCGCTCCGGCTCGTGGCGTGATGCTTCATCCGGCCGGCCAGCACCGCCTCGATCTCGCCGCCATGGATGTAGACGCGAAAGATGTAGTTGAACTCGATGAACACGCGGCCGGGCTGCACGTGCGGCTTCGTCGCCCACGGCTCGAACTGATGCCGAAGGGCGTCGTCCCAGCCGAGGTCGCGGAGGTCCATGGCGTTAAGTGTAAGGCTGGCGGTCCAAGGAGGCTGACGCTGCCGGTGCAATGAAGTCGGCTGCAACAGTGGCGAGGGCAGCGTAAGTCTCTGCCGGGGCCCTGCCACGAACCGCGAGCGAGTGGTCCGCGCGGTCGACGACATGCAGCCGGACCTCAGCCTTCATCGCGTCCAGGTGCGGCCGAAGCTCCTCAGGTGTACCGAACGCGTCGCGTTCGCCCTGGATAACCAGTAACGGTGCCGCAATCGAGGCGAGGTGCGCGACACGCAGTTGATCGGGTTTGCCGGGTGGATGGAGCGGATAGCCGAAACAGACCACTCCAGCCAGCCCCTCCAGGCCTTGCGCCGCCAGATGCGTCGCGATGCGCCCACCCATCGATTTCCCACCAATGAACAAGCGGCTCGCCCGGCTCCAGCGGCCAGCCGCATCGACAGCCTCGCGAAACGACTGCTCGAGCACTGGTGGCCGATCGGGCGCGGACTTCTGCAGCCGCTTGTAGGGGAAGTCAAAGGTGACGACGTCGATGCCATGTGCGGCGACCGCACGGGCAACGCCCGCCATGAACGGATGGTGCTGACCAGCGCCCGCGCCATGAGCGAACACGAACAACGCCGATGGCGCGCCCACAGCACTGTAGCCGGTTGCACCGATCTGCTTCAGATCCATCGCACCGCTTGCACCGACAGCGTCAGTTCCCTTGGACGACCAGCGTAAGTCCCTTCGGACCGACCGCGCCAGTCCTTTCGGACCGACCAGCGTCAGTTCCCTTGGACCTCTTTTGAGTCCTCGGTATAGCTCTGGTGCAGATGCACCGGCTCTGACTTCTTCCGCACCCGGAGATTGATCATCTCGACGAACACCGAGAAGCCCATCGCGAAGTAGATATAGCCCTTCGGGATGTGCTGGTCGAGCCCCTCACCAATGAGCGAGACGCCAATCAGCAGCAGGAAGCTGAGCGCCAGCATCTTCACCGTCGGGTGACGCTCGACAAAGGTGCTGATCGGCCCGGCCGACACAAGCATCACGCCCACCGCGACGATGACCGCGAGGATCATGATCGACACGTGTTCCGCCATGCCGACGGCGGTGATCACGGAATCGAGCGAGAAGACGATGTCGAGCAGCAGGATCTGGACGATTACCGATGCGAACGACGCGGCAACCCTGGCGCTCGCTTCTCCTTCCGCGCCTTCCAGCTTGTCGTGAATCTCGTGCGTGCTCTTGGCAATCAGGAAGAGGCCGCCAATCAGCAGGATGAGATCCCGGCCGGAGATTTCCTGCCCGAGTGCCGTGAAGATCGGCGCGGTCAGCCCCATCACCCACGTGATCGACAGCAGCAGGGCGATGCGAATGAACATCGCCAGCGAGAGCCCGACACGGCGGGCACGATCGCGCTCCTCGACGCGCAGCTTCCCCGCAAGAATCGAGATGAAGACGATGTTGTCGATGCCGAGGACGATCTCGAGCACCGTCAGGGTGGCGAGCGCCACCCACCCCTCGACAGTGGACGCCCACCCGAACGCGCCTGCGAATGAATCCAGCACGACGGCTACGCGACGGCGCGCGTTTCAGGCACCTGATTGAGGCCGCCCCAGGTGTCCGGGTCCTGCCAGATCAGCGTGGAGAGGTAGAGCGCGACGTCGTCTGCCGGGTAGGCAGCGGCGATGGCCTTGGCAGCCTGGGCGAGGCGCTCGTCAGACGGGGCCTCGACCTCGTCTTCCTTGATCAGACCTTCTTCGTGCGCGATGCCAAGCGCATCGAGAAAGGCGCCCATCATCGGACGCTGGTGCGCCAGGTGATACGCCACGAGCAGCCTCGCCGCGACGAGCTCCGAGACGGCCCCGACCGCGATCAGGTGCCGGGCCTTCTTCTCCACCGGCAACGAGATCACGCTCTTCGGCCTGAACTTGATTCGCTGCGCAATGGCCACGATGGCTTCGGCGTGCTCGACCGACGCGTTGTTGTCGCTCCAGAACGCCTCGGCGGCCTGCACCTTCCGCTCGGCGGACAACGCCTTCCAGAGTTGGGAAGGCCTCGGAATATCTATCTGCTCGGTGTCGCCCATTGGCTTTGGAATGTACCATACCGACATGCCGACACTGACCGTAGAGGGATTTCACAGCGTAGACGTTGAATCTGGCAAGCGGCTCGTCAATGCCATCGAGCAGGATGCGGGCGTGGACATCCTGCATGCATGCGGCGGCAACGCCCGGTGCACGACCTGCCGGATCGAGTTCGTCAGCGGCGAACCCCCGCGCATGACGAAAGCCGAAAAGATGAAGTTGGAAGAGAAGGGGCTGACGGGTATCAGGCTGTCATGCCAGATCGAGTGCGATCAGGACATGTCCGTGCGGGCGATCAGCCGTCTCGCGGGCAGCGGCCGGCCGGATCCGGGCAAGACGCCCGAGCCGGCAATTCAGCCGCCGGCGGAGTGGATCTAGGTCCGGCTGAAGCCGGACACTACTCGTCGAGCTTCTTCGGGCGCTGATTCGCCGCCAGAATCCGCTTTCTCAGCCTGATGTTCTTCGGCGTGATCTCGACGAGCTCATCGTCATTGATGAACTCGATCGCCTGCTCGAGGCTCAGCTTGCGGGGCGGGATCAGACGGATGGCCTCGTCTGCGGTCGAGGCGCGCATGTTCGTCTGCTTCTTTTCCTTGGTGGCGTTGACGTCCATGTCACTGGGCCGGGCGTTCTCGCCGATGATCATGCCTTCGTAAACGGCCACCCCGGGGTCGACGAAGATTTCGCCGCGCTCCTGCAGGTTGTAGAGCGCGTACGCGGTGGCCACGCCGGTTCGATCGGCAACGAGCGCACCGGTCGTTCGCGCCGCAATGGCGCCGTGCCACGGCTCCCACCCGGCAAACAGGTGGTTCATGATGCCGGTGCCCTTGGTGTCGGTCAGGAACTGCGACCGGAAGCCGATCAGGCCGCGCGCGGGGATCCTGAACTCGAGGCGGACGCGTCCGCTGCCGTGATTCACCATCTTGGTCAGCACCCCGCGCCGCGTGCCGGCCTGGGCGATGACCACTCCCTGGAATTCCTCGGGAACGTCGATGACCAGCTCTTCCACGGGCTCGACCTTCACGCCCTTGACCTCCTTGGTGACGATCTCCGGGCGGGAGACCTGGAGCTCGAACCCCTCGCGCCGCATCATCTCGATCAGAATCGAGAGCTGCAGTTCGCCGCGGCCGATCACCTTCATCTGCTCCGGGCTGCCGGTCTCCTCCACGCGCACCGAGACGTTGCCCAGGAGCTCGCGGTCGAGCCGTTCACGCAGGTTGCGCGACGTGACGTACTGCCCGTCCTTCCCCGACACCGGCGACGTGTTCACGCCGAAGATCATCGACACCGTCGGCTCGTCCACCGCAATCGGCGGCATCGGCATCACGTTCTCGGGATCGGCGATCGTCTCGCCAATGGTGATGTCCTCGATGCCGGCCAGACAGACGATGTCGCCAGCCGCGGCCGACTCGATCTCGACGCGCTTCAAGCCGTCGAAGGCAAAGAGCTTCGTGACCTTCGTCGGCTGGATCGAGGCGTTCAACTTCACGACCGCCACCGAGTCGTTCAGGCGGACGGTGCCGTTGAAGATGCGGCCGATCGCAATGCGTCCGAGATAGTCGCTGGCGTCGAGGTTCGCGACGAGCATCTGCAGCGGCGCTGCGGGATCGCCCTTTGGCGGCGGCACGTGCTCGACGATGGCGTCGTACAGCGGACGCAGGTCCTCGCCACGGGTTCCCGCCTCGGTGCTCGCGTATCCGTCGCGAGCGTTCGTGTAGAGCACCGGAAACTCGATCTGATCCTCGGTGGCGTCGAGATCGATGAACAGGTCGTAGACCTCGTTGAGCACCTCCTGCGGGCGCGCATCAGGCCGGTCGATCTTGTTGAGGACGACGATCGGCGGCAGGCCGCGCTCCAGCGCCTTGCGCAGGACGAATCGGGTCTGTGGGAGCGGCCCCTCGGACGCGTCCACCAGCAGCATGATGCCGTCCACCATCGACAGCGTCCGCTCGACCTCGCCGCCGAAGTCGGCGTGGCCCGGCGTGTCCACGATGTTGATCAGGAGGTCGTTGTAGTGAACCGCGGTGTTCTTGGCGAGGATCGTAATGCCGCGCTCGCGCTCGAGGTCGGTGTTGTCCATCACCCGCTCGGCCACCTGCTGATTGGCGCGAAAGGCTCCGCTCTGCCGCAACAGAGCGTCTACAAGGGTGGTCTTGCCGTGGTCAACGTGGGCGACGATTGCCACGTTGCGCCGCAGGGGATTGGCGATCTGCGACGTCTTTCGGTGTGGAGACATCCTCCCAGTATCGCATACGCTCTTGGCCATGACTGACCGGGAACGCGCTCGCCTGCGCGGTCCAGTTCGCAGCGTTCGCAGCGATCTTGCGGATCTCGACCCGCGGACGAACGACTGGGGACCGTTCAGGCAGGGCCAGACGCTTGTCTACGACGTCGAAGGCCGGCTGGAAGGGTTCGTCTGGGACGAGGGCGTCACGACACGCGACGGGCGTGGCCTGCGAACAACGGTGAACCGCTCGGGACCGCTGATCTTCAGACCCCCGGGCCTTGAATGGGGAATGAGCTTCGATCCCACCAAGCTCGCTGACGTGCTCACGCGCTACGACGCGGCGGATCGACCCTTCGAAATCGTGTACCGCACCGCCGAGCAAAAGATGCTGCATCGCATTGAGTTGCTGTACGACGGCAACGGGCGGATCTTCCGCGAGCGAGTAGTCGTCGGCGACGACTTCGGCAGCCAGTCGTCACCGTCAAGCCAGGACATCGCCGCCGGAAAGACCGAGCTGTCCGCGCGGGAACAACAGGGGCTCAATCGCATCTACCAGATGCTGATGCCGGATGGCGTGTTGATGACCCGCGAGTACGAGTATGACCGCGTGGGACGGGTATCCGAGGTCCGGACCACCAACCTGGGACTCGCGGAGAGTCTGCAGACCTTCATCTACGACGACCACGACAACGTCGTCGAGGAGCACGAACAGGAAGCCTCTCGCGAGGCGAATCTCGATCGCGCCGGTCGACGCATCACCCGGAACGAGACGTCTTCCGAGAGGTGGGCCCGCCACGAATACCGCTACGACGCGCAAGGGAACTGGGTCGAGAAGGTCACGCTACAGCGCCAATCGTCCGATCGCGATTTCCGCCGGAGCAATGTCACGCGGCGGGTGATCGCGTATTGGTAGGCGTTACGGGCCGCTGAAGACTTCGAGCTCGGCGATCGACCAGACGTAGGTCCCGCCTCGCGCGACCTGGGTCAGGCGGATGAATCGCGCGGGGCGCGGCCCGAACTCGATGAGCGTTCGCGACTCCCTCGGCCTTGCCATGGCCGCATACAGCACCTCGGCGGCGGGACTTCCCTCCCACGCGTTCAGCCAGCTTCGCTCGTCCAGCGACGTCTCAATGCGCAGCTGACGCGGGAAGAAGGCGCCGTTCGAACCAATGGTCTGCACGATCGCCCCTACCTCCGTCACCGCGCCGAGATCGATCGTGATGTCCTGCACCGGCTCCTGCACGCCGCACACCCAGCCTGTCTGCGGGTTGCGGTCGGTCATGAGTTCCACGCGCTCGGGCGAGCACTCGGAACGCACGCTGCCTATCGGGACATGCCGCCCGGCGGGGTCAGTCCTGATCGGCGGCACGTCACGCGCGGGTACCCGGTAGTGCGCAAGCACACTCTCTGACACGAGCATCGCGCCAGGTTGTCGTTCGATCATGGCGCGGGAGCGGACGTCGTCCGGCTTTACCAGCACGTCGATGCTTCCCCGACTGATGAATGGCCCGAACAACCGCTCGTCCCTCGCCTCCGACAGCGCTCCGAGGGCCTCGTAATACGGCGGGAAATAGCCGCTGTAGCCGTTGATGGCTCGATGGTTCTGCGTGGCGGCGTCGTACACGGATGCGATGTCTCCAAGGATTTCACCGACGGGCAAACGCAGCACGGTCTTGTCTGCGAGTCCGCTGACAGGTTGAGGCACCGCCGCAGTGGGGATCGTCGTCCATCCGTCAGCCGCAACCCCGAGGGCCGCGATGGCCAGGATGATGCGCGCCGCGCGCGCTGTACGTCCTGCCAGCAGCCGCGCAACGGCAAGGCCCATGAACACTGAGAGGCAGACAATGACAATCAGCCACAGGCGGGCCGGCACTCGAAGCGCACTGAACCCCGGGAACGGCAGGAGCCATCCGTACGGCGCCTGATAGAGCACCCGTTCGCCGAACAGCCGCGGGAACGGACCCCAGGTCAGCACCCAGCAGACGACGGCGCAGATCACGTAGAACGTCGCGGTCGATCCGCGTTGAACCAAGCGGCGAAGCCAATCCGACAGGAGCAGCGCGACCAGCAGGAGCACCAGCGTCACCGTCGCCGGCTTGTCCGCCGACGATGCGGAAGCGCGTAAGGGGAAATCAATGCGCCACGGCCCGAATACGATGGTCCAGAGAGTGATGGCTCCATACATGAGCGCAATCCCCAACGCCACGCGCCGCACGAGCGCACGCCATCTGGCAGGCGGGTCATCGGCAACAGGGAGTCCGCGCCACAGGTCCTTTCCCGTCATCGCGCCGGCCACACAGAGCGCAATCAGCGCCCCACCGACGAACAGCTCTCCTTCTGGCGCGCAGGCGATTCGCAGCCAGCCCCAGAACGTCAGGGCCGGCGGTGCACAGAGCGGCGCCGCGATGTCCGCGCTGTAGTCGGTGATCTCCCCGAGCCCTCTCGTCAATCCGAACGCGCGCTGTGAGGTGACGTACCGATAGAGGATCGGCGCGAGCGGGAGGGCGGCGGCGATGAGCGAGGCGGCAACGGCGCCGACGTCACGCCAGCGCCCGCGCGCCGCCATGAACCAGGCGACCCACAGTCCAACCATGAACGAGAAGTAGACGAGGGCGTACCCGTTTGCGGCACCCTGCAGCACCCATGTCAGCGCGAACAGCAGAAGCCATGGCCATCGGCGCGACTCCAGATACGCGTGCAGGCCAAGGAGTGACAGCGGCATCCAGAACGAGACGAGGATCTGGATGTGCGGCAGGTGGCTCGTGCGAAACGGCATGAACGCGTAGGCGAGACCCGCAAGGAAAGACGCTCCCGCATTCCTGGTGAGCCGCCAGACGAGCAGATACATCGCCAGGCCGCTGAGCGGGTACGAGAGCAGGACGGTCAGGTTGTAGGCGGCAATTGGATTACCGGTCAGCCACTGAATCGGCGCGGCGATGGCGCTGACGCCAAGCAGATGCTCCGAGAACACCAGGACGTCACGAGTCGGCCAGAAGATCGGGAACTGATACCACGCGTCCGTCCACGGCACATGCGTCGCGTTCCACGACAGGATGGCCGTCGTCAGCAACGGGTCTCCTGGATCGCTGGCGATTGAGGTGCCGATCGCGGCAAGGACGTGGCGCCCGGTGATGGCGGTCAGCGCGACGTAGGCGAGCGCGCTGGCAACAAGTGGCCTTCTCAACAACTCTCCGCGACCTCGAGCCGGCCGCTGTCGAGATTGCTGATGAGCACGCCGATCATGGCCGAAGTGTAAATCGGTCTCAGCAATACCGTCGGTTTCCCTTGCGGCGGCACGTGTCTCTTTTTAGGATGATGCTCGCGCTCGCGAGCAACGCCCGCGGCGCAACCCAACAATACTGTGAACGGCCGAGACCCTTTCCACACGTCGTCCGTGCTCATCGTCGATGACGAGCTCGCGCACCGGGAGCAGATCCGCGCCTGGTCCGAAGCGCTCGGTTACCTCGCGCGCGAGGCGGCGAACGCTGACTGCGCGCTCGCAGCCCTCGACGATCAGGCCAGCGACATCGCCATCTGTGATGTGACGTTGCGCGGCGCCGGTCACAACGGCGTCTGGCTCGCGTCACAGATCCGCGATCGATTTCCGGAGACGGCGGTCATCATGGCCACGGCCGTTCACGAAGTCGAGATCGCCGTCGCCAGCTTGCGCAACCAGGTGGTGGACTATCTTCTCAAGCCGTTCGACGAGCGGCGGCTGGGCGAGGCGCTGGCCCTCGGCCGCGACTGGCACAACGCGGCGGCCGCCCAGGAAGGGCTGCATCACGCGATTCAGGATCGGCTGCGCGCACGGCGCGCGGCGGTGGCGGCCGCGCTCGCCGAAGCGCAGGACACGCCCGAGCAGGCGCTGGAAGGGCTGATGGCGATCTTGCAGCTGCACGAACGCGACGCACGCGGTCACGCGATGCGCGTGGCGCGGCTGGCCGTGGCAATCGGCGACGAGCTCGGGTTCAACGACCATGAGCTCGAGACGCTCGAGCAGGGCGGCCTGCTGCACGACATCGGCAAGCTGGATATGCCGGCGTCGATCCTGTCGAAGCCCGGACCGCTCGACGAGAACGAATGGCGCGTCATGCGGACGCATCCGCAGGTCGGCTATGATCTTCTGCGGAACCAGCCGCGGTTTGCGGACGCCGCGGAAATGGTGCTCGCCCACCACGAGGCGTACGACGGCAGCGGGTATCCGAGGCGACTCGAATCGACACGGATTCCGAAGGCCGCACGCGTGCTGGCGGTGGCCGACGCCTACGATTCGATGACCCATCCGCACACGCAGCGTCCGGCGATGCCGCCACGACTGGCGATCGAGGAAGTCGCGCGCTGCAGCGGAAGACAGTTCGATCCGCATTGCGCGGAAGCGCTGGGCTCGGTGCTCGCGCACGCGCTGGAGAGCGAAGCGCATGCCGCTGTTTGAGTTCGCCTGCAAGACGTGCGATCACCAGTTCGAGTGGCTGACCCGCGGGGCCGCCACGCCCGAGTGCCCCTCCTGCCACGGGACGTCGCTCGAAAAACGACAGTCCGTGTTCGCGGCGCGCAGCTCCGGCGCGGCCACCGGCGCGACACAGGTGCCTCTCGGCGCCTGCGGATCCTGCGGCGACCCGCGCGGCCCCGGCTCCTGCTCCATCAACTAGTCCCCCGCTGATTCAGCGTTTTTCAGCAACCGACCGGCATCTACGGCGGACACCCTGATATACATTGGGACGATGCGCCCCGTCGTACCGATCCTGCTGGCGATCGCGATCGCCGGCAGCTCCGCCTGCTCCATCAAGAAGATGGCGGCGAACACGATCGCCTCGACGCTGGCCGACACCGGCACGACGTTTACGGGTGACGAGGATGTACAGCTGGTCGGCGACGCGCTCCCGTTTGCCCTGAAGCTGTATGAGTCGACGCTCGCGTCCACCCCGAACCATCAGGCCCTGCTCCTGGCCACCTGCAGCGCCTTCACGCAGTATGCGTACGCCTACATCGAGACTGCCGCCGAAGCGTTGCCTTCGAGCCGGCGCGCGGAGATTCAGGCCGCTCGCGATCGGGCGTTGCGGTTGTACCTCCGGGCTCGCGGTTACTGCTTCCGCGGACTCGACGCGCGATTCGGCGCCAAGACGAGCGCCGCGCTGATCCAGGATCCTCAGAGCGTCGTGGCCAGGGCGCGAGCCGCCGACGTGCCGCTGCTCTACTGGACGGCGGCATCGTGGGGGTTGGCGATCTCGCTGGGAATCGACCAGCCGGAGCTGGCGGTCGACCTCCCGAACGTCCGGGTGCTGGCCGATCGCGCGCTGGCGCTGGATGAGAAGTGGAGCAAGGGAGCGATCCACGAGCTGTTCATCACGCTCGACAGCCTGCCGGAGGCGCTCGGGGGGAACCCGGCCAGGGCGAAGGAACACTTCGACAAAGCCGTCGAACTGCAACAGGGGCTGTCCCCTGGACCCTATGTGTCTCTGGCCACGGGAGTCGTGGTCTCCAGCCAGGACCGGGCCGAATTCGAGCGGTTGCTCAAGACGGCCCTGTCGATAGATCCTGAAAAGGATCCGCCGAACCGGCTGATCACGCTGGTCACCCAGCAGCGCGCGCGCGTGCTGCTCGACCGCATCGACGAACGGTTCTCGAACTAAGCTTCGGAGGTCTCATGTTCCGTCAGAGTGTGCTCTCGCTCGCCCTCGTCGCATTTGTCGCCTCAGGCGCGGCCGCGCAGACCACCATCA
>DATLLQ010000064.1:0-4326 GCA_035537775.1 Vicinamibacterales bacterium
GCCGATCGCTCGAACGGGGATGGATCACATGCTGCGTCGCATCCAGGGCGAATTCCGTGAGATGCCCGGACTGCGTCTGACGTGCCGGCAGGCGCAGCGGCTGTGGAACCTCGATCAGCTCGTGTGCGAGTCGCTCCTTGCAGCGCTGGTCGATGTGCGGTTTCTCGTCGAATGCGATGGCGTTTTTCTGCAGAGAACCGACGCCGTGGCCAGCGGGATGCTCCGCAACGCCGGCCGCTTCAGCTAGCCCGGATTCGGTTCCGCGCCGCGAACGCTGCGGGTTCGCCCCACGAAATCCGGTGGCGATATAATCGGCCACTCTCAGGAGGGGCCCATGGCCGCGACTACTCAGTGGTACATGAAAGGGAAGGGCTACGAATTCTGCAACTGCGCGTTCGGCTGCGGCTGCAATTTCGCCGGCGTCCCGAACTCGAAGGACGGGAGCTGCCGTGCGCTGGTCGGCTGCCACATCCTCGAAGGCAAAGCCGGCGACGTCGATTTGGCCGGCGTCAAGTGCGCGGCCGTTGTTCACTGGCCGAAGGCGATCCACGAGGGGAACGGCAAAGCCGCATTCGTGGTGGACCCTGCGACCACCGACAAGCAGATCGAGATGCTGGCGCAGATCTTCACCGGCAAGCTGGGCGGGATGCCCTGGGAGCTGCTCGGCCCCACGTTCGAAGTCGTCGGCCTCGAGAAGGCAAAGATCACCATCACCGGCGAAGGACGCCGCAGCACGTTCACCATGGCGGGCATCGGTGAAGGCCGCGGCCAGGCGTTCATTAATCCGGTGACTGGTGAAGAGCATCTCGCCAATCTCGACCTTCCCGACGGATTCATCTGGAAGAAAGGCGAGTGCGGCCAGGGGACGTTCAAGGCAAAGGCCGGCGGCGTTTCGCTCGAGTTCGACAACACGAACTGGATCTTCTACGAGTTCGACTGGTCGAACATGGGCGCTGCCGCGGCGGCGTGACACCGTTTTAAGCCGTTGCCGGCAGCGTCACCGTAAAGACGGCACCGCCCTCGGGCCGATTGGCTGCGAGCACGGTGCCGCCGTGGAGCTCGACGAGGTGCTTCACGATCGCCAGTCCAAGGCCGGTGCCCGGACGGGACCGCGACTTGTCCACGCGGTAAAACCGCTCGAAGACCCGCGTTAAATCGCCGGCCGGCAGCCCCGGGCCCGAGTCGATCACCTCGATCGCGCAGGAGCCGTCGGTGCGGTGAGCCCGCAGCCGGATTTCAGTGACATCCGGGGAGTAGTTCACCGCATTCTCCACGAGGTTCCGGATGACGTCGTGCAGCTTGGCCGGGTCCGCCGGCACCCGGCACTCACCTGGCACGTCAACGACGATGCGCTGCCCCTTGGCTTCGACGGATGGCGCAAGGTCGGCAACGACCGCCTGAAAGAGCTGGCGCACGTCGCACGGCACTCGTTCCAGCACTTCCTGCCGCGCATCGAGCCTGGCCAGGCGCAACAGGTCCGACACCAGCCGCTCCATCCGCGTCGTCTGCCGCCAGATGATGTCGATGAAGCGTTCGGTGTTTTCCGTGTCCGATGGGTCGTCGCGCAGCGCCTCGAGGTAGCCGCGAATCGCGGTCAGCGGCGTCCGCAGCTCATGGGAGACGTTGGCGACGAAATCGCGGCGGATCTGATCCGTTCGGCGCAAATCGGTGACGTCGTGCAGCACGAGCACCGCGCCGCCGCCTCCGCCAGCGGCAACCGGCGCCGCGCGGGCGAGGAACATCCGGCCGGGGTCGCGCGTCAGCGAGATCTCGCGCGCCTCGACGTCCTCGCCGCCGAGCGCCGTCGTCAGCTGGGCCGAGATGTCCGGATGGCGAATGACTTCGAGGTAGTGCCGCCCGACGGCGATTCCATCGACATGCAGCATCTGCTGCGCGGCGCGGTTGGCGAGCTGGAGACGTCCGTCGCCGCTGACGACGAGCACGCCCTCGACCATGCCGGTGAGGATGGCGTCGCTGCGCGCACGGTCGCGCGACAGCTCGTCGACCCGCCGCCCCAGCTCCTGAATCGAGGAGTCCAGCACGCGCGCGACGGTGCCGAGCTCGTCGTTGCCGTAATCGATGCTGGCACGGGACGGTTCGCCGGCCGTATAGCGGTTGGCGACGGCGGCGATCTCGCGGACCCGGCGGCCAAGTGGCGCCGACAGCGCCCAGGCGATGCCAAGAGCTATCGGTATGGTGGCAGCCAGCGCGACGAGCGTCAGGTTACGAATCGCGGCCAGCTGCGCATCCACTTCGGTCAGCGGCAGGGCCAGCCGCACGAATCCGACGTTCGGATGCCGCGCACGCGCCGCGACATACAACATGTCCGTCGCGATCGTGTCGCTGTATCGCTGGAAGACGCCGATTCCCCTGGCACGCGCCTCGACCACTTCCGGCCGCGAAGCGTGGTTATCGAGCGTCGTGAGTTGCTTCGGCGTCTGCGTCGAATCACCGACTACCCGGCCGTCGTCGGCAATCAAGGTCACGCGGCTGGCGCTGTATTGGCCGAGACGATCGGCCTCGGCGTCGAGTGACGCCTCGTCCAATGCGGTCGCCGACGAGATGAGATGGGCGACGAGCCGTGCTTCGTCGATGAGGCGGTTGGCAATGGCGATACGCTGCCGATCGCGGACCTGCCAGGACAGCAGCAGGGCAGCGACGATCAGCGAGACGCCGGCGGCGCCGATCGCGGCAATGAAAACTTTCGTGCGGAAGCTTGTGCGCACGTTCGCCCGGTCAGGCCTCCGCCTCGGCCTCATCCGCGATCAGCTTGTAGCCAAACTGCTTGACCGTCACGAGTCGATCGACAAGCACCGGCAGCTTCTCGCGCAGCCTGCGCACATGGACGTCCACCGTGCGCGTGCCGCCGGTATAGCGATACCCCCACACGTCGCCAAGCAGCAGATCCCGCGACAGCACGCGGCCGCGATGCTGCAGGAAGTAGCGCAGGAGCATGAATTCTTTCGCCGTCAGCTTCACCTCTTTGCCGTCATCGGTGATCGTGTGCGTGGACAGATCGACCTTGAGCGGCCCGAGCGTCAGGCGGGTTTCCTCCGGTTCGTTCCGGCGCGTGCGGCGCACCAGGGCCCGGATGCGCGCCATCAGCTCGTTCGGGCTGAAGGGCTTTGAGATGTAGTCGTCGGCGCCGATCTCGAGGCCCATGATTCGATCCGTTTCTTCGGCGCGCGCGGTGACCATGATGATCGGCAGCGTGGCGGTGGCGCGATCAGCCCTGAGCAGGCGGCAGACTTCGAGGCCGCTCATCCCCGGCAGCATGACGTCGAGGATGGCGACATCCACCGGTTGTTGGCGCGCATGAGCCAGAGCGTCGTCGCCGGAGGCGGCAAGGTGCGCGTGCCAGCCGGCCTTCTGGATGTAGTGGGCGATCAGGCTGGCGATGTCGCGATCGTCTTCGGCAACGAGAATCTGCACTCGGGGGCTGTTGCTCAGTCTACAGGGATCCCGCCGAGTCTTGCGCCTCGTGTAACGCGCCACTTACAATGGAGGTTCGCCTGTCCCGAGAAAGGGCCGCCACGGGCCCGAGTCGAGGGATCACACCACCGAAGTGGGCCGCTAGCTCAATTGGCAGAGCAGCAGACTCTTAATCTGCGGGTTGAAGGTTCGATTCCTTCGCGGCTCACCACTTCCAGTCAGGTCAACGCTTTAGCGTCAGTCGATCGATCTGGGGCTTCATCACTGGAGCCGCAGACATCATGGACGCGACTGCCCCCGTTTCGACCATCGCCCCGGAGTGGATCGCTTCGTTCGTCGATCATGGCCTCTACCTTCGCGGCTGGAGCCTTCGCACCTGTCGCACGTATCGGCAGGGGCTCGCCACACTAGCGACAACGCCGCTCACGAAGACCGGATTGGCCCTGTGGGTGCGCGCGCAGCGTGAGCGTGGCCTGGCCCCCGGCGGCACCAATATGTATGCGCGATCGCCAACAGCTTCCTGACGTGGGCGCATGACGAGGGGTTGCTGTCGGAGCGGTTGCGGATTCGCCTGCTACCGGACCCACCGAAACCCCTCACCCCGATCTCCGACGCTGAAAATCCGGCGGATCGTGATGTTTCATCCCCGCGGACGCCTACAGATGCGGACCTGGACGCTGATTCTGCTGCTGCTCGATACCGGGTTACGGATCGATGAAGCCCTGAGTCTCAATCGCTCCAACGTCGATCTGCACAACTGCATGATCCGCGTGCGTGGCAAGCGGCGCTACAATCTGCGTCGAGAGGAGCGGAGCCACATGCGTCGAATGATGCTGACAATCGCTGTTCTCTGCGCGTTGACTTTGACGGGGGCGGCCCAGCAGCCTTCAGCAC
>DATLLQ010000065.1:0-5060 GCA_035537775.1 Vicinamibacterales bacterium
GTGCAGATCACCAATGAGGCGACCCCCAACTTCGACTGGAACCCGATCTGGGATGTGGCCACGGGTCGGTTCGACGGCGGTTGGACGGCGGAGATGGTCATTCCGTTCAAGTCGCTTCGCTATCGCCCGGGCGTCGAGCAGATCTGGGGCATTCAGATCCGTCGCTCCGTGCTGCGCAGCAATGAGTGGAGCTACCTCACCGCGGTACCGATCCAAGTGGCGGGGTCCGGGCCCAATGGGGTGTTCCGTGTATCGATGTACGGGGATCTGGTCGGAATCGAGGCGCCTTCGCCGGGGTTGAACCTCGAGGTGAAGCCGTTTGTGACTTCGCGCATCAACACCGATCGGGTCGCGGCTCCCCCTGTCGAGAATGATTGGCTGGCGGACGCAGGTGTGGACGTCAAGTACGCAGTCACGCAGAACCTGACGCTGGACGTCACCGTGAACACCGACTTCGCACAGGTCGAGGTAGACGAGCAGCAGGTGAACCTCACACGGTTCAATCTCTTGTTCCCTGAGAAGCGCGAGTTCTTCCTTGAAGGGAGGGGTGTGTACGACTTCGGGATCGCCCGGTTGGGTTCCTCGGGGCCGGGCGGCGGCGGCGGCGCGGCGCCCACGCTGTTCTACTCCCGGCGGATCGGGCTTCAGGGGAGCGCACCCGTGCAGGTGCTCGCCGGCGGACGACTGACGGGAAAGGTCGGGCCCTTCGACGTCGGCCTGCTCAGCATCCAGACCGCCGAAGACGAAGCGATCGGCGCGGTCTCAACGAACTTCTCCGTCGTCCGCGTGAAACGCGACCTGTTCCGCCGGGGCAACGTCGGAGCGCTGTTCCAGAATCGATCGGCGTCGATCGTGGCGCCCGGCGAGTCCAACAGGGCGTGGGGTGTCGACGGCGCCTTCGGTTTTAACAACGAAGCGAGCCTCGTCACCTACTATGCGCGGTCGCATACTCCGCGTCTTGTCGGGAACGACCAGAGCTATCGGGCCCGGTTCAACTACGATGCCGACCTCATCGGAGGCACAGCCGACTACCTCGTCGTCGGGAACGAGTTCAACCCGGAGATCGGATTCGTGCGCCGCCGCGACTTCCGCAACAGCGCGCTGAGCGCCCGGTTCAGCCCGCGGCCCGCGTCTAATCCGTGGCTCCGGAAGGTGAGTTTCCAGGGATACGTCAACTATTTCGAGAACGATCAGGCGAGGTACGTCGAGAGCCGGGATCGCAGCGGTCAGATCTCCCTTGATCTCCAAAACGGGGACACGTTCACAGCGAATGCCACGGACACCTTCGAATTTCTGCCCCGCAGTGAGCGAATCTCCGGGGCGCTCTTCGAGTCCGGCCGCTATGCTTGGGTGGACTACCAGGTGAACTACGGGTTCGGTCCGCAACGGCCGTGGCAGGGGAACCTGGGCGTGCAGTGGGGCGGCTTCTACTCGGGTGAGCGGTTCTCCCTCAGCCTCGCGAGCGGCCGAGTAGAGGTCCATCCTCAACTTTCGATCGAGCCGAGTTTTGAATTCAACTGGCTCGACCTGCCGGGGCAGACGCACCCCGGGCAGTACAACCAGCACGTCGCGCGGACGCGTGTGACGTACACGATGACACCACGCGCGTATGTGAGCGGGCTCGTGCAGTACAGCACGGGGAGTCAGACCGTGAGCGGGAACTTCCGGTTTCGGTGGGAGTGGGCGCCAGGGAGCGAGCTATTCGTCGTGTACACGGAAGAGCGGAACACCGCTGCGCTCGGCGAGCGCCGGTCGGAGCTGTCGACGCGTGCCTTGGTCATCAAGATGACGCGGCTGTTCCGGCCGTAGTGATCGGAGACTCCCATCCACCCGTTTCAACCGCAGAGCCCGCGGGATACCTCGGACCACTGTCAAGCAATGAAAAGCCCTAGGAGATCAGGATGAGAGTGAGCAGGGAACAGGCCGCCCGGAACCGGGAACGGATTCTCGACGCCGCAGCCCAGCTATTCCGTGAGCGCGGCTTCGACGGGATCGGGGTCGCGGATCTCATGAAGGAGGCGGGGCTCACCCACGGCGGTTTCTACGGACACTTCTCCTCGAAGGACGACCTGATCGCGCAGGCCTCTGCGCGCGAGCTCACGCGCTCGCTTGCGTACTGGAGCAAGGTCGGCGAGCGTGCGTCAGGTGATCGCCTATCCGCGATCGCCGCGGTCTATTTGACCAGCACACACCGCGACAATCCGGGTGCGGGTTGTGTGCTGGCCGCGCTGGGACCGGACGTGTCGCGACAGGGTCCGGCCGTGCGACGCACCGTCACCGACTATGTGCGTTCCGTGTGCGATCTTCTGGCGAAGCTGGTTCCTGGCAAATCGAAAGCAGCAAGAAGACAGAAGGCCATCAGCACGTACGCGACCTTGGTTGGCGCAATGGTGCTTGCGCGCGCGGTCGATGATCGTGCGCTTTCGCAGGAAATCCTGGACGCCGGCCTGTCGTCTGTTAAAGCCTGATGCGAGCAACCGCTTTACCTCGCGGTGAACGTAGGCGGACGCAAACTCGCCGCTCAGGAAGCACTCGCTGCCTCGGTATCACGAAAGATCGTCCACCACGAATCTGGCGATTGAAGGGACCCACTACCGGACCAAGGGACTGACTCTTGACACGGGAAGATGGCCCTACCATAATCCGGCTTCATGAATCTGCTGAGGATCGGCGGCAACTCCGGCGTTGTGGCACTGACGCCCGACGTGTCGGTCGTGTCGATCCTCGCACTGGTGCTTGGCGTCCTCCTGCTTAGCCTGGGGCTGCTTCTGGGAAGCACCCTCGCCGCCGGATGATGTAGTTCCTACAAGTTCAGCACACAAAGGGCCATCATCCGACAAGGGTGACGGCCCTTTTGCTTTTTGAGGACCTATGGAGCTCGGAGAACTCAAAGTCTTCGTCACGGTCGCCGCCGAACACAGCTTCTCGCGGGCCGCGATCAAACTCTGTCGAACCCAGCCGGCGGTGAGCCAAGCTATCCGCCGCCTTGAAGAAGATCTGGGCGAGCGTTTGTTCGATCGCAGCACGAAGTACGCCACGCTGACGCAGGCAGGCGATGCGCTGCTGCCCGAGGCGATCCGATTGCTCCGAATGGCCGACGAAACGGCGGCAACGATTCGGCAACTCTCGCAGCGCGACCGCGCGGTCCTGCGGATCGGCGGTGATGAAGCAGGCGCTCACGTCCTGCTGCCGGCGTTGTCGATCTTCCTCGCCAAACAGCCGCAGGTCAGCATCGAATTCCGGCGCGTGGCCGACCTGGACATCGTCGGGGAAGTCGGAGCGGGAACCATCGACATCGGCGTCACGACCAGGGAACGTGTGCCCGCGCCGTTGTCCTCCGTGCAGGTGCCCGTACTGTCTGCCGGCTTCTGCGTCCTGCTGCCAAAGAGACACCCCTTTGCGTCCTGGCGCGAGCTGCCGATGACGATTCTGCATTCCGACCGCCTCGTCACGCTGGCTGGTGTGCCACTGCCGGCGCCCGCATCGACGTCTGCCACCGATGATTCCTCGCCTCCCACAGGATTGTTTGTCCTCATGCCGGGCGTTGACAGTCTGAAGCAGGCCGTTGCCAACGGCCTCGGCATCGGGATCGTTCCGCGCGCCGTCGTCTCGAGTCTCACCGCCTCTGCGGAACTGGTCGTGATTCCCCTGTCGGCGGCGCGGGCAGCCAGCGCGCTGACGCTCGTCTACCGCGACAACGACGGACAGCCAAATGCTGTCGAGGACTTCGTCGAGGCCCTGCGGAGCACGGGCGAGGACCGCGCCTCGCGAAAAGCCCAATCGCCATGAGGGCGTCGAGGTGAACCTCTCCTACGTTCACGGCGTCGAGACCAGGCTGGAATATGCGCTGACCCATTCGGGTGTGAGCGTGCTCATTACCGCTCAGGGGGTTCCGCTAGTTCAGAAGTTCAGGATGCGGGAGATTACCGTGGCGGAGTTGACCACCGTTCGGGCGAACAACGTGGAGCCGACCTGAGGGTCGCGCAGGAGGAGACAACGTGCTGACAAGAGTCTCGTGGCTCATACCGGCAACGATCCTGTTCGGCAGCCACGCTGCGTATGCGCAGCAAGGGTGCGAGAACCTGGTGAACCTGAAGCTGTCCTACACGCTCATCACCTCGGCGGCGAGCGTGGCGGAACGCGCCGCACCCTCGCCTGCCGCTCCAGGCGCGCCGCCAGTGGCTCCTGGCGCGGTACCCGCTCATTGCGACGTTCGCGGCGTGATACGTCCGAGCCGCGATTCTGAAATCAAGTTTGCGCTCTGGCTGCCGGCGGCTTCCGCCTGGAATGCCAAGTACCGGCAGGAAGGCAACGGTGGCTGGGCAGGCGCTATCAACACCGCCTCCTTCGCAGAGCCGCTGCGCCGCGGTTACGCCGTAGCCGGCACCGACGATGGCCATGAAGGGGGCGGCGGCGCGAACTGGGCAATCGGGCATCCGGAGAAGCTGATCGACTTTGGGTATCGCGCCGTGCATGAAACCGCGATGCAGTCCAAAGCGATCATCCGCGCGTTCTACGGCCGGGACCCGGAGCGAAGCTACTTCAACGGCTGCTCCGACGGCGGCCGCGAAGCGCTGATGGAGGCGCAACGCTTTCCGGAAGACTTCAACGGCATCCTCGCCGGCGCCCCGGCGAACAACTGGTCGCGCTTGTTCACAGCGTTCGTGTGGAACGAACGCGCGCTCCTGGCCACGCCGGACAGCGCGATCCCGCCCGCCAAGCTCCCTGTCATCCAGCGCGCCGTCATGGCCGCATGCGATCGTCTCGACGGCGTGGCTGACGGCGTGATCGAGAATCCCCGCGCCTGCACGTTCGATCCGGCCGTGCTCGTCTGCAAGGGAGCGGACGCGGCCGATTGTCTGCCCAAGGCCCAGGTCGATGCGCTGCAGAAGGTCTACGAGGGACCGCGCAACCCACGCACCCAGGACCGCCTTTTCGTCGGACAGCCGCCCGGGACGGAAGCGGTGCCGGGCAGCTGGGGCACGTGGATCACGCCGGCGAACGCCGCAGGCGCCATCCAGTTCGCGTTCGGCAACAGCTACTACGGGGCGGCGGTATTC
>DATLLQ010000066.1:0-38693 GCA_035537775.1 Vicinamibacterales bacterium
GCCGCTGCTGCTGACCTTTGCCCTGTGCGCTGTACTAGCTGCCTGTCAGTCGCGCGAAGTCGAAAAGGTCCTGAAGGTCACCGAGGCCCAGACCGGCTGGTATGACGCCGGCGTCGTCAACGGCGAGAACAAGCTCGTTCCCAGCGTCACCTTCCAGCTGCAGAACGTCTCTGACGAGTCGATCGCGAACGTTCAGATCCTCGCGGTGTTCAAGCGCGGGGACGAAGCTGAATCGTGGGGCGACCGGCTGATTCGCGGCGTCGGGTCCGATGGCCTGGCCGCCGGCGCCTCGGGCGGAACGCTCGTCGTTCGCAACGAGCGCGGCTACACAGGCACCGAGTCGCGCGCGCAGATGCTCAAGAACAAGGAGTTTGTCGACGCGAAGGTCAATCTATTCGCCCGGCATGGGTCGCGCACCTGGGCCAAGATTGGCGAATTATCGATCGAGCGCAAGCTCCTGACCGAGTAAGTAGTCACCCCAATTCCAATGTAATTAGTCAGCTCCCGATTCCATCTCCAACTTCCCAAGCGCCAGAAGGTTTTGGGCGTTGGGAGTTGGAGGTTGGGAGTTGTGGTAAAACCCCCGCGTGACAATAACCCAGACCCCGGCCCCTCCAGTACTCGAGCGCCGCCTCGGCCCGTATGACGCCGCGGCCATCATCGTTGCCAACGTCATTGGCGGCGGCATTCTGTTCAGATCACCGGCGGTGGCAGCGGCCATCCCCGACGCGACATGGTTCCTGCTGGCGTGGGTCGGCGGCGGTGTCCTGGCATTCATGGGAGCGATGGCCTACGCCGAGCTCGCGGCACTGCGGCCGAAGGCGGGCGGCGAGTATGTCTATCTGCGAGAAGCGTTCGGTCCGCTGGCCGGATTCCTCACCGGGTGGACGTCCTTCGTAGCTGGCTTCAGCGGCGCGATTGCCGCCAGCGCTGTCTTCCTGATCATCACGCTCAATCGGTTCATTCCAGGCATCGCCAATGACACGCCGCTGCTGGCGATCCCGATTCCCGGGACGTCCGCGGCCGTGACTTTTTCGGTGCACACGCTTGCGGCCAGCGCCACCATCATCATTGCGGCGCTCATTCACATCCGCGGCGTCGGTCCCGGACGCCTCGTCAGCAACGTGCTGACGACACTCAAGATTGTGTCGCTCGTGGTGTTTATCGGCTTCGGGCTGACGGCCGGCACAGGGTCGCCGTCGAACATCACACAGTCGGTCGGCACAGTCTCGCTGACAGGCGTGCTGTTCGCCTTCATCCCAGTGATGTTCACCTACTCGGGATGGAACGCCGCGTCGTACATGGCCGAAGAGATCCGCGACCCGGGCCGCAACGTGCCGCGCGCGCTCCTGATGGGGACGGGAATCGTGATCGCGATCTACCTCCTCATCAACGTCCTCTACCTCTTCGTCATTCCGATCGGCGAGCTGGCCACGCTCGGTGGCAGAAGCATCCTCGACGTCGTCGGCGATCGGCTGCTCGGCGCGCGCGCGGGCGACATCATGGCGTGGGTCGCGATCATCAGCCTGGCTGCCGGCATCAACGCGTGGACGTTCGCCGGACCGCGCGTCTATTTCGCGATGGCGCGCGACAACGCGTTCTTCAAGAGCGCGGCGACCGTGCATCCGACGTACAAGACGCCGGCGGCGTCGATCCTCGCGCAGGCAGGGCTCTCGATTCTGCTGGTGCTGACCGGAAGCCTGGACTCGATCGCCAACTACGTCGGCTTTGCGATCACGCTGTTTGCCGGAACGGCGGTTGCCGCCGTGTTCGTGTTGCGCGCACGCGAGCCGAACGCGCCGCGGCCCTTCAAGGCCTTCGGCTATCCATGGACGCCTGGGATTTTTGTCCTGGTGAGCTTCGCGATCGTGGTGAATGCGTTCTATTCCGATCCGCGTGTTTCGGGAATGGGAACGCTGATCATCCTGGCGGGGATTCCGCTCTACTACTATTTCCGCAGCCGGAAGTAGCCGGATCTAGTCCCTGGTGCTTAGTCCTTGGTCCTGATCGCAATGGACCAGGGACCAGGGACTGACTAGTAAGGCAGCAGGTTCGCCTTGTAGTCCAGCTTCCGGCCCGCGATGATCCGCACGTTGAAGACAAGCGTCTGATAGCCGCGCGCCACGATTTCGATCACGTGCGGCCCTTCTTCGATCCGCAGCCCCTGGAAGAACCCGTCGAATTCGTCAACGCGGCCGGCATAGTAGCCGTCCACGTACACCTCGGCGTGCCGCGGACGCACCTGCAGACGGAGCTCACCGGTCGCATAGCCGTACGGATACTGGTAAATCCCCGACGAGTACGACGGCGGATAGACGTCGTAGGCGTCGTACCAGTTGTACGGGTCGTAATAGAAGTAGCCAAGCCCGTACGATCCGAAGCCGTACGGATAGTTGTGACGCGGGTAGTAGTAATAGTTGTTGTAAACCCGTGTCGTCGAGCGGGCGATGATGCGGCGATCGGAATCAATCGTTCCCGGCCGCGGCGCCGGCGAGACCGATCCACGCGGCACGGCGTACACCTGCGGCTGATCCTGCGGGCCCGGCACCCGTTGCCGTCCCTGCGCGACGCGCTGCCCGGGCTGCGGCGTGGCCGCTCGCGCGGCAGGTTCGGTCGCGGCGGCCGCAATCGGCGAAGCTGCTGGAGCCGTCTCCGGCTGCCTGGGAACCGCACGAGTGACGTTCTCCGAAAAGAATGGCCTCGCCGGGGCGCGCTCTGTAATCTCGGGTTCGCCGACTACTTCCTCGTGACGTGTGGTGCCCAAGCGCTGGATCAGACTGCCTGACCGCGGCGCGGGAGGCGGTGCCTGCTGGGCACCTGCTGACTCGCGGGACCTCTGAAGGAGACTGCCGCGGGACTCTTGCTGGACGGGCGCGGGTGCCTCCTGGCGTTCGGCCGCCCCGGCGCGCGCTGCATTGAACCTCTGCACCAGACTGCCGCGGGACTCCTGCTGCGGCGCGGGTGCCGGTGCATCCTGGCGCGGCGCAGGCGGGGGCGCGGCCTGACGAGGCGCGGCCTCGCGCGGAGCGCCCCATCGCTGAACCTGACTGCCGCCCGAGCTTTCCCTGCTGGAACCGCCACCGGAACTCTGGGCACCTGAGCTTTGGCCGCCACTGCTCTGGCTGCCGCGGCTCTGACTGCCGCCGCCCTGGCTTCCGCCGCTCTGGCTGCCGCCGCTCTGGCTGCCGCCGCTCTGGCTGCCACCGCTCTGGCTGCCGCCGCTCTGGCTGCCGCCACTCTGGCTGCCGCCACTCTGGCTGCCGCCGCTCTGGCTGCCGCCGCTGCTCGACGATGAGCCGCCAGGCGCGCGCTGCCGTATCTGGTCTGCATACGCCAGTGATGCTGAAAGAGCGATGGCCGTGGTGAAGGTCAGGAGTCTGACAGTCATATAGTTGAACTGAGCAACACTGTTGCCACAGTAAACAGTAGATTTTCCTCGAAAAAATCACAACTCGCGGGCACGATTCGGTCGTGTGTCACCGGTGGGAGCCGCTCATGAGGCGCCTCGAGAGGACAGCTATACTGGCTTGTGATTCACGCGACAACCATCCTCGCCGTGCGGCATCAGGGACAGACGGTCCTTGCCGGCGACGGCCAGGTGACGCTCGGGAATACCGTGGTGAAACACGGAGCTCGCAAGATCCGTCGCCTCTACAACGAGAGCATCCTCGCCGGATTCGCCGGGTCTGCCGCTGACTCGTTTGCGCTCTTTTCCCGGTTTGAGTCGAAGCTCGAACAGTATCGTGGCAACCTCGAACGCTCGGCCGTCGAGCTCGCCCGCGACTGGCGGACTGACCGCCTGCTGCGCCGGCTCGAAGCGATGATGATCGTGTCCGATCGCAAATCGACGTTCCTGTTGTCCGGCACCGGCGATTTGATCGAACCGGACGACGGGATCGTGGCCGTCGGATCCGGCGGCCCGTTCGCGATGGCCGCGGCACGGGCGCTCGCAAAACACAGCACGCTGTCGGCGCGTCAGATTGCCGAAGAGGCGATGTTCATCGCCGCCGACATCTGCATTTATACCAACCCGCATCTCACCATCGAAGAACTGTGACGTGGCTATCTTTCTTCCCGAACGCACCACTACCGCCGCGACATCGCTGACCCCGCGCGAAATCGTCGCCGAACTCGACAAGCACGTGATCGGCCAGGGCAAAGCCAAGCGCGCCGTGGCGATCGCCCTCCGCAACCGCATTCGACGGCAGCGGCTGCCGGCGGACATCGCCGAGGAGGTCACGCCGAAGAACATCCTCATGATCGGCCCGACCGGCGTCGGCAAGACCGAGATCGCCCGCCGGCTGGCGCGGCTCGCGCAGTCGCCGTTCATTAAGGTGGAAGCGTCGAAGTTCACCGAGGTGGGATACGTCGGCCGGGACGTCGAGTCGATGGTTCGCGATCTCGTCGAACTGGCTGTCGACATGGTCCGCGGCGAGCGCAGCGAGGAGGTCAAGGACAAGGCTCGCGACGCGGCCGAGGAGCGTCTGCTCGATCTGCTGCTGCCGCCGAACCGTCCGCCTTCGCCCAACGAGTTCGAGTCTCCGAACGTCGTCCGGATTCCGAGCGGATCGGCCGATCAGTCCGCGCGCGAGCAGGCCAACCGCACGCGCGAGCGGATGCGCGAGCAGCTCCGCGCCGGGCGCCTGGACGACCGCGTCGTGGAGCTCGACGTCCAGAACGTCTCGATGCCGACGTTCGAGGTCATCGCCGGAACCTCGGTAGAGGAGATCGGTCTCAACCTCAAGGACATGATGGGCAACATGTTCGGCGGCGGGCGGACCAAGACGCGGCGGATGAAGGTGCCCGAGGCGCTGCAGCACCTGACCGTGGAGGAGTCGTCAAAGCTGGTTGACATGGAGTCGGTCTCGCGAACGGCCGTGCAGCGTGTCGAGCAGGCAGGCATCATCTTCATCGACGAGATCGACAAGATCGCCAGCCGCGACGGACTCGCCGGCGGCGGTCACGGCGGCCCGGACGTCAGCCGCGAGGGGGTCCAGCGCGACATCCTTCCGATCGTCGAAGGGACGACGGTGAACACCAAACACGGGATGGTGAAGACCGATCACATCCTGTTCATTGCCGCCGGCGCGTTCCACGTCTCCAAGCCGTCGGACCTGATTCCGGAGCTGCAGGGCCGATTCCCGATTCGCGTGGAGCTCGAGCCGCTCACCAGGGAAGACTTCGTCCGGATTCTCACGGAGCCGCGGAGCGCCCTCGTCAAGCAGTACGTCGCGCTGCTTGGTACCGACGGGATCGAGCTCGCGTTCACGCCCGCGGCCGTGGAGCGCATTGCCGACTTCGCCGCCCGTGTGAACGATGCCACCGAAAACATCGGCGCGCGCCGCCTGCACACGGTCATGGAGCGGCTGCTCGATCAGATCTCGTTCGAAGGGCCCGATCTACAGCCGAACGTCGTGACCATTGACGAGGGCTACGTGGATCGGATGTTGACCGACATCGCCAAGAACGAGGATCTGTCCCGGTACATCCTGTAGTATTCCGGCGGATGCCGGATCTCATCGCGCATTACCGTCTCGGGACCAAGCTTGGGCAGGGCGCCATGGGCGAGGTCTATCGCGCCACCGACACCAAGCTCGGTCGCGACGTTGCGATCAAGCTGATCGCGCCTGCGCTGGCCGAGGATCCTTCTCGCCTGGCGAGCCTGACACGCGAGGCGCAGGTGCTCGCCTCTCTCAACCATCCCAACATCGCCGCCGTCTACGGCGTCGAGGACCAGGCGCTGGTCATGGAGCTGGTCGAGGGACCGACGCTGGCCGATCGCATCAAGCAGGGACCGATTCCGCTCGACGATGCGCTCGGCATCGCGCGCCAGATCGCCGAGGGGCTGGCGGCGGCACACGACCGCGGCATCGTGCACCGCGATCTGAAGCCCGCCAATATCAAAATCACGCCCGACGGCACCGTCAAGCTGCTCGACTTCGGCCTCGCCAGGGCGAGTGCCTTCGCGGCCACGGCGAGCGAGGACGCCGCAACGGTGGCGTTCAGCATGGTGGGCTCTGAAGCGATTGCAGGGACGCCTGCGTACATGGCGCCGGAGCAGGCACGCGGCCTTCCAGTCGACAAGCGCGCGGACATCTGGGCCTTCGGCGTCGTCCTCTACGAAATGCTGACCGGCGCGTCGCTCTATACGGGAGCGACGACAACCGACATCCTGGCCGCCGTCGTCCGTGAAGAGCCGGACCTGTCGCGCGTGCCGGCGATGGTTCGCCCGGTGCTCCGGAGTTGCCTCGAAAAAGACCCGAAGCGCCGGCTGCGTGACGCGGGCGACGCGATCCTCCTGCTCGAAGCGGCGAAGCAGACGCCGGTTGTCGAAGCGCGTGCCGGCGGGTCGCGTACGTGGCTGCCCTGGGCCGCGGCCGCAATCGGTGTTGTGGCATTTCTCGGGCTGCTGACGGTCCACCTGCGCGAGACGCCGCCCGTTGCGAACACGGTCAGGTTGAAGCTGACCGTTCCGCCGGAGGTGACCTTCACGCAGACGACGCAGTTTGCGATCTCGCCAGACGGGCGGAGGCTCGCGTTCCCGGCGCTTGGCCCGGCCGGCGACAACCGCGTGTGGCTGCAGGAGTTCGACAAGGCGGAGCCGCGGGTGCTGGAGGCCACCTCCATTGCCGTGATACCTGAGCTGCTCACGTGGTACGACAACGACACGATTCTCTACTCAGTGGGTCGCTCGCTGAGGCTCGCGGATATCGACGGCACGCCGCCGACAACCCTGTTCGAATACCAGCCGCCTCTCTGGGGAGCCGCGGTGGGTCAGGACGGGTCGATTCTCTACGGGTCGCTCGCCGGCGTGATGCGCTGGACCCCAGGGGGAGGCGCACCAAAGCAGCTGACGAAGGCCGAACCGGAAAAACAGCGAGTGCACGCGGTTGCTGACGTGTTGCCCGATGGTGAGCATTTCCTCTACACGATGAGCGGCGAGCCGGGCACTCGAGGCATCTTCGTCGGACGCTTCGACGCCGCGCCGGAGAACCAGCCCGCCGAGCAGATTCTGAAGACCGACTTCGGGGCTGTGTTCGTGCCCGATCAAGGGTCGTCGAGTGCGGGGCACTTGCTGATCGTTCGCGACAGCAGCATCCTGGCGCAACGGTTCGACGTCAAGTCGCTGCAGACGTCCGGCGACGCGGTTCCCGTGGCCCAGGATGTCTTCGTCGCCTCCAACTTCGGCTTTGGCATCGCGTTCTATTCCGCGTCGCGGCAGGGAACGCTCGTCTACCGGAGAGGAACGCGCGCCGAAAACCTGTCACGTCAGCTCGCCTGGCTGAGCCGGGAGGGCAAGCCCCTTGGTGAGCTGTCGGAGCTTGGCCGCATCAATCAGGTGAAGCTGTCGCCCGACGCAACGCGGGCGGTCTCGAGTCGAACCGAACTCGAGACGGGTAACAACGCCGACATCTGGATCACTGATCTCAAGGCCGAGACGAGCACGAAGTTCACCTTCGGCGGCGGAGCGAACGCACAGCCGGTGTGGTCGCCCGATGGCAAGTACATCGCCTGGGTGCGCGGGCGGGAGAAGGACGTCCAGCTGTTCCGCCGCTCGTCTGATGGCGCCGGGGGCGAGGAACTGCTGTACACGTCGCCCGAACGGCGGAACGTCAACGTGTCTGACTGGTCGCCCGACGGGCGGTTCCTCATCTACGCGTTCAACGGGGACGTCCTTGCGCTGCCTGTCGGCCCCGGCACGGATCAGACACGCATGCCGATTCCGATCGCGGCAACGGCGGCGAGCGAGTTCGGGGCGTCGGTCTCGCCGAATGGCCGTTGGATCGCGTACATCTCCAACGAAACGAAGAAACAGGAGGTCTATGTCCAGCCGTTTGCGCCACACGCGCAGTCGGGCGGCCAAGCTGCGCCCGTTGCCGGTAGATTCATGGTGTCGAGCGGGTCGCTCGGCATGGTGCGGTGGCGATCCGACAGCGGAGAACTGGTCTTCCTGAATTCCGAGGGCGCGCTCGTTTCCGTGGACGTCAGCTCGACGCCCGTCTTCAAGGCGAGTGCGCCCCGTGTGCTGGCTCAGATGCCGCGCAGCTTTCTCGTACAGGCCGGCAACCCCGGCGCGCTTGCTGACACGACGCGCGACCTGCAGAAGCTGCTCGTGGCCATTCCGTCGGAAGCCGGGAGACGCCAGGAGCTCTCGGTCGTGCTCAACTGGCCGAGCGAGCGACGTTAACCAGCCTGCTGCTGTTTTCGAGCTCCTCGATCACGCGGCGTCCCACATCCACCGCCTCCTTCGTATCGAATGCCGAGCCGTGCACCGAATGGCTTCGATATCCGATCCGCTCGTACTCACGGGCCAGCGACGTCTCATCGACAATCGACGGGTTGTCGGCGATTTCAGCGGCGTGCTGCAACTCGTGCGCGAGTGTGGCGATCGCCTTGACGCGTGACGGCCGCGCCTTCAGATGAATGATGACGTAGCGCAGACCCCCGGCTGCACCCACGAAGTTCAATCGGCCCGTCGCCCGGATTCGCGAGTCGTACTCGCAGGCGACGTAGACGACGACATTGGAGGTGCTGATGCGCCCGATGAGGGTGCGGACGGTTGGAGACGCTTCGGTGGCCTCGTCGATCAAGGCGCGAAGACGTGCATCGGTCGTACGGATGTGCGGGAAGGGCAGGTCGTTCTGGCCGGCGCGTGCGTCCGGCGCCGGTCCGAGGACCAGCGCCGCCGCCAACACCAGCCGCGGGGCAAACGAGGGATACGCCATGCCCTCCTTCCGGAGGGCAAGCGGCGCGCCATGATGGCTTCGCGCACAACCCGCAGAAACGCTCGCATTTGCGCGTTGATCCGGTACAATGACCGTGCTGCACGACGGTTAGGAAACCACAAACGCGTGGCGTAACATCGCCGTTACTACAGAAAGGTACGTTTTGGAGGGCTCGCCGCCCTCCGGCCGCAGGCTCCGAGACGCGCAGGCGGGGGTTGAGGTGTCGCTCCGGGTTCGAGTGACGACAGCATTTGTTCGAATCCGGTTTCATCGCCCAGAAATGTAGGAGTCAAAACATGCCTGCCGCCCGCTCCGGTCCCGATCCCACCACTGCGGCGCGCGACGCGCGCCGGCTCTCCACCCTGCTCGAGGTCAGTCAGGCTCTTTCGGGCACACTCAATCTCAAGGCGGCGATGCAGCGTGTGCTGCAGACGCTCATCCGCCATCACAGCGTCGTCCGCGGCATGGTGACGCTGCTGCGCGAGGGCGAGCTGCAGGTTGAGGCGGTCGAGGGCTTCGAGGATCGCGCGCGGTCGATCCGGATCAAGCTCGGTGAAGGGATCACCGGCAAAGTCGTCGAGAGCGGCAAGCCCATCGTCGTGCCGCGTGTGAGCAAGGAGCCGACGTTCCTCAATCTGGCGCCGCGGCGGCTCGATCACCAGAAGCAGGAGCTCACCTTCATCTGCGTGCCGATCATGCTGAACCGCCAGGCCGTGGGCGCCCTGTCGGTAGACCTCCGGTTCAAGGCGGAGCGCGATTACGACAGCTCGGTCAAGTTCTTCGGGATCGCCAGCTCGATGATCGGCCAGGCGCTCAACGTGCAGCGCATGGTGGAGGAGGAGCGCCGCCGGCTGCTCGACGAGAACACGCACCTGCGGCAGGAGCTGCGCGAGCGCTACGACTTCTCGAACATCATCGGGACGAGCGGCCCGACCAGGCAGATGTACGAGCAGGTGGCGCAGGTGGCACAGACCAACACCACCGTGCTCATCCGCGGCGAGTCGGGCACCGGCAAGGAGTTGATCGCGCACGCGATTCACTACAACTCGCTGCGCGCGAAGAAGCCGTTCGTGAAGGTCAGCTGCGCCGCCCTCCCCGACACGCTCATCGAGTCGGAGCTGTTCGGTTACGAGAAGGGCGCGTTTACCGGCGCCAGCACGAGGAAGAAGGGCCGCTTCGAGATGGCCGAGGGCGGCACGCTGTTCCTCGACGAGATCGGCGACATCAACCTCAGCACGCAGGTCAAGCTGCTGCGCGTGCTGCAGGAACGCGAGTTCGAGCGTCTTGGCGGCACCGAGACGGTGAAGGTCAACGTCCGCCTGATCGCCGCGACGAACAAGGACATGGAGAAGGCGATTCATGACGGCACGTTCCGCGAGGACCTGTATTACCGCCTGAACGTCTTCACCATCTTCGTCCCGCCGCTCCGCGAGCGGAAGGCGGACCTTCTGCTCCTGGCTGATCACTTCCTCGAGAAGTTCTCGCGCGAACACGGCAAGGTCATCAAGCGCATCTCGACGCCGGCGATCGACATGCTCACCGCCTACCACTGGCCCGGCAACGTACGCGAGCTGGAGAATGCGCTGGAGCGCGCCGTGCTCGTGTGCGACGCCGCCGTCGTCCACGGTCATCATCTGCCGCCGTCGCTGCAGACCGCGGACTCTTCGGGCACCGTCACACGCGTGTCGCTCAAGGACGCCGTGGCGGCGTACGAGCGCGATCTGATTCTCGATGCGCTCAAGACCACAAGAGGAAACCGGGCCAAGGCGGCGCGTCTCCTCGACACCACCGAGCGGATCCTGAATTACAAGGTGCGCGGGTACAACATCGACGTCCGGCGCTTCAAGTCGCCGGAAGTCGGCCGTCGCGGTCCAGGTGGGATGCCGGCCGACGAGGTGCGGGAGCAGGCAAGCGTCTCCTGATGCGAACTCCCAACTCCCAACTCCCAACTCCCAAGGGAGCAGTTGGAGGTTGGGAGTTGTTTCGCACGCTTCTCGTCGCGCTCCTCATGCTTGCGACAATCGCGTGCGGCAAGAAAGGTCCGCCGCTTCTCCCGTTCGTCCGCATTCCAGCCGCGTCCGAGGTCACCGAGGCCCGGCGTGTCGGCAACAGCGTCTACGTCACCGTCTCGGTCCCGACCGCAGACGTTGACGGCGCAACGCCCGCGTCGGTTGCCACCATCGAGGTCTATGCGGTGACAGCGGAGACAGCTCCTTCTCCGGGCCTCGGGTTCCCGCTCCTTACCGAAACGCTGGTCGCGACGATTCCGGTTGCGCGCGCTGCTGATCCCTCCGATCGCAGCGGTACTGTCGTTCCAGATCCAAAGACCGGCGCGTTGCAGGGCCAGTCCGTCACGATCCTGGACTCGCTGACGCCCGAGAAGCTCGCGCCAACGGTGCTGCCGGCTCCGCGGGCACGCGGCGGCCGGCCGCCCGCATCGATTCCGGAACCGGAGACATCTCAGGCACCTCAAGCGCTCCGCCGCTATTACATCGCGGTGCCGTTCAGCCGCGATCGACGACGGTCCGGGCCGCCCAGCACCGTGATGGAGGTTCCGCTGATGTTCGTCCCCGACAAGGTGCCTGCGCTGAATGCAGAGATGAAGGGACACGCCATTGAGCTGACGTGGGCGCCAGCGGGCGGACTCATCGGCTGGCTCCTCGATCGACCGCTTCCTCCAGAGGTGCCGCTCAGCAAGCCGCCCGTGGGCGCATCCCCGCAGGCGACCGCGAAGCCATCGACATCAACGTCACCGACGACCGGGCCGACGCTCTACAACGTCTACCGCGAGGTGGCTCCCGATCCGCTCGCGCTGCAGCGTCGCCCGGCAGCGGCATCGTCGTGGGAGGAAAGGCCAGCGACGCCGATCAACCCGCAGCCGATTGCGGAGCTGAGCTTCTCGGATGACGTGCCATTCGATGATCGACTCAGGTGCTATCAGATACGTGCCGTACGCGGCACCGGCGCTCAGCAGGTGGAGAGCGAGCCGTCCGAGACCGTGTGCAAGGTGCCGGTTGACCTTGACCCGCCGGCGAAGGTCACCGGCCTGAGCGTCACGGAAGAAGGCGGTGCGATTACGCTGCGATGGGAACCCAACGGTGAGGAGGATCTGGGCGGCTACATCGTCTTGCGCCGCGAGGTTGGCAGTGACACACTGCAGAAGCTCACGCTCGAGCCGCTCACAAAAACCTCATACACAGACTCCAGCGTGATGTCCGGACGGATGTATATATACGTGGTACAGGCGGTCGACAACCGGATTCCGCTGCCGAATGTGAGCGACCCGGAAGAAACACCAACCATTACAGCCAGGTGAATACCCCATGAAACTGTTCGTCGACACCGGCAACCTGAAAGAGATCGAGGCGCTGGCCGCCCTCGGCATTCTCGACGGCGTCACCACGAATCCGTCGCTGATGGCCAAGGAGAGCGGCGACTACCGGCAGATCCTCAAGCAGATCTGCCAGACCGTGAAGGGGCCGGTGAGCGCCGAGGTGGTGGCCACCGATACCGCCGGCATGATCAAGGAAGGGCGCGACCTGGCTGCGATCGACGAACACATCGTGGTCAAGGTGCCCTTCACGAAAGATGGCGTCAAGGCGTGCCGTGCGCTGTCCTCTGAAGGCAAGCGTGTCAACGTCACGCTGATCTTCTCGGCCGCGCAGGCCTGGCTGGCCGCGAAAGCCGGCGCCAGCTACGTGAGCCCGTTCGTGGGCCGGCTCGACGACATCGGCACCACGGGGATGAATCTGGTTCGCGAGATCGTGGACATCTTCGACAACGCCGAGTACACGACGGAGGTTCTCGTCGCCAGCGTTCGCAATCCCATTCACATCGTCGAAGCCGCCCGCATGGGCGCGGACGTCGTGACCGTGCCGCCGGCGGTCATCGAGCAGAGCTTCAAGCACCCGCTCACCGATATCGGGCTCGAGAAGTTCTTGAAGGATTGGGAGAAGGCGCAGGCGACGGCGGCTCGCTGAGCCGCACCTGCCGGCGACCCGCGCGCTGAATGGATCCAAAGGCCACTCTCGCCGACCTGCGCCGGCGCGCCGAGCTCGGCGGCGGCGAGGATCGGCTGCGCCGCCAGCGCGAGGCCGGCAAGCTCACCGCGCGCGAGCGCATCGATCTGCTGTTCGACGCCGGCACCTTCGAGGAGCTCGACGAGTTCGTCACCCATCGCTGTCTGGATTTCGGCATGGCCGATCAGGTCATCCCCGGCGATGGTGTCGTCTGCGGCTTCGGCCGGATCAACGGCCGTCTGACGTTCGCGTTCGCGCAGGATTTCACCGTCTTCGGCGGATCCCTCTCGGAGACGAACGCCGCGAAGATCGTCAAGGTCATGGATCTGGCGGTGAAGATGGGCGCGCCGATCGTCGGGCTCAATGACTCGGGCGGTGCGCGCATTCAGGAAGGCGTCGTCTCGCTCGGCGGCTACGCCGACATCTTTCTCCGCAACACGCTGGCCTCCGGAGTCGTTCCGCAGATCTCCGCCATCATGGGCCCGTGCGCCGGCGGCGCCGTGTACTCGCCGGCGATCACCGATTTCACGGTGATGGTGCGCGACACCAGCTACATGTTCGTGACCGGTCCCGACGTCGTCCGTACCGTCACTCATGAGGAGGTGACGAAGGAGGAGCTCGGCGGGGCGATGACCCACAACGAGCGGAGCGGCGTGGCGCACTTCGCCGCGGAGAACGACCGGGAATGCCTGCAGCTGATTCGCGAGCTGCTGTCGTTCGTTCCCAACAACAACCTCGACGACGCGCCGCGCGTGCAGACGGCCGACCCCGTGGATCGCGCCGATCAGTCGCTCGACACTGTGATTCCGGAATCGCCGAGCCAGCCATACGACATGCGCGACGTCATCGACGCCATCGTCGATGACCGCTACGTCTTCGAGGTCCACGAGCATTACGCTCGCAACATCCTGGTGGGCTTCGCGCGCCTGGGGGGACGTCCGGTCGGGATCGTCGCGAACCAGCCGGCCCATCTCGCGGGCACGCTCGACATCGATGCATCGGTGAAGGGCGCACGCTTCGTGCGCTTCTGCGATGCGTTCAACATCCCGCTGGTGACTTTCGAGGACGTGCCCGGTTTCCTGCCCGGCACCGCGCAGGAGTACGGCGGGATCATCCGGAACGGCGCCAAGCTGCTGTACGCCTTCGCGGAAGCCACCGTGCCGAAGCTGACCGTTATCACGCGCAAGGCCTATGGCGGCGCCTACTGCGTGATGTCGAGCAAGCACATCCGCACTGACGTCAACTACGCCTGGCCGACGGCGGAGATTGCCGTGATGGGCGCCGAGGGCGCCGTGAACATCCTGTACAAGCGCGAGCTGGATGCCGCGGCGGACGTCGCAGCGGCACGGGCGGCGAAGATTGCCGAGTACCGTGAAAAGTTCGCCAACCCGTATATCGCCGCGCAGCGCGGCTTCATCGACGAGGTGATCCAGCCGCGGCAGACGCGTGCGAAGCTGATTACCGCGCTTGCGGCGCTTGAATCGAAGCGCGAGAAGAACCCGCCGAAGAAGCACGGCAACATCCCGCTGTAAGGCCATGTCTGTTGTGTCCGGCTTCAGCCGGACTCTCTTCCTCGCCGACCCAACCTTCGTCGAAACCCCGCGGTCTATTGATCGTGTGACGGACGAGGAGCTGGTCCTGCTCGCTCGGCAGGGCGACCCTGACGCCTTTGACCAGCTCGTTGCCCGTCACCAGCCGGCTGTTTTCCGGGCGGCGCTGGCTGCCCTTCGGGTGCGGGAAGACGCGGAAGAAGTGGCACAGGATGCATTCGTACGCGCATGGGGCGCGATTGGCCGATTTCGCGGCGACAGCTCGTTCCGGACGTGGATGCTCCGAATCGTCTGGAACCGCGCGATTTCCAGGCGCCGCGGCCTGTCATCGTGGCTTCGCCGGGCCACGCCGCTTGACGACGTGACCGAGCCGGCGGCCGTCGCGGAGGGCCAGCACCTGGGGCTGCAGCACGCCGAGCTGCAGGCGCATGCGGTGCGCGCGATTCACGCGCTCACGCCGAAGTTGCGCGACTCGCTGCTGCTGGCGCAGAGCGGCGAGTATCACTACGACGAGATCGCGCGCATGCTCGGCGTTCCCGTCGGCACCGTCAAGTGGCGGATCTCGGAAGCGCGCAGGAAGGTGCGCGAGAAGCTCTCGGCGCTTGGATATGTTGATGCGAAGTGAACAGGGCGACAGCCGCTACGACGCGGCGATTGACGCAGCAGCCAGATCGCTGACGGCTGCGGATCCGTCGCCAGCCCTGCGTGCCAGGGTCCGCGAACGGATCGGACGACGGTCTCTCGTCGCGTCCGCCGGCTGGTGGCTCGTCCCGGTCGGCATGACCGCCGCAGTCGCCATCGTGGCGCTGTTCCTCTGGCGTTCGCCGGAGCCGTCATCGACACGCGCCGCTCTTCAGCCGGTTCCCACACCGCGTGCGGGGACGGCGCCAGGCGTGAATGTGCCTGAGACGGTTCCGGACACGATGCCTGAGGCACGCCAGGCGACGGCCGCGACACGTCCTTCTGTGCGTCGGGTCCTGCCGTCTTTCGAGCCGGCGCCGGAGGATCTGGAACCGTTGATTCCGCCGCTCGCGATTCCACTGCTGGAGACGAAGCAGATCGCGGTTGATGTGAGGTCAGGGGTGATGCCCATCGAAATCGAGCCGCTGCGGATTGAGCCGCTGCAGGGCGAGTGAGGAGCTGATATGAGGAACGTTCTGTGTGCTGCGATGCTTGGCGTGGTGACTGCAACAGCGAGCTGGGCCCAGCAGCCCGCCGCGCCGGCCCCGCCGCCGGCGCCGGCCCGCGCTGTCACACCAGCGCCGCCTGCTGCGCCCGCCCCGCCTCCGCCACCGCAGCGAGCGCCGGGCCAGGCGTCCCCGCGCAACATCCGGTTCGAGATCTTCATCACCGAGAGCGGGCCTGCGAAACCGGTGACGAAGAATGTCTCGCTCACGGTCAACGACTCCGGCGGCACCGGGTCGGTCCGGAATCTCGTCAAGGCGCCGGGGGATCGCCCGGTCTCGCTCAATGTGGACGTCCGTAACGTCCAGGCGTTCGAGGATGGAGCGGTCCGAGCGAACGTCAACATCGAGTACCAGCCGTACAACCCTGATGCGACGGCTTCGTCGAGCGGAATCCAGGCGAGCGCGACGTCGATGTTCCAGGACGGCCGGAGGATGCAGATCCTGCAGACGACGGATCCGCTCAGCGATCGACGCACGACGATCGAAGTCGTCGCGACATTCCTCAAATAGGTGCGATGGGTGCGATGAGGTGCGAGAGGTGCGAATGGTGCAATTGCACCCGCACAGATAGCACTCCTCGCACCGCACTGCTACGCACCCCTAGCACCCGTCGCACCGCACCCCTCGCACGAATAGCACCCCTCGCACCCATCACACCGTTCTCCCGCTAAATGCTAGACTTTCTTCACTTTGCGCAAGATCCTGGTCGCGAATCGCGGCGAGATCGCCGTGCGGGTGATTCGCGCGTGCCGCGATCTGCAGATTGCGACGGTTGCCGTCTATTCCGACTGCGATCGTGGCGCGCGGCACGTGCGCATGGCCGGCGAAGCCGTCGGCATCGGCGGCAATCCTCCATCTGAGAGCTACCTCCACATCGATCGCATCGTCGCCGCCGCGAAGACGAGCGGTGCTGACGCCGTTCATCCCGGCTACGGCTTCCTCGCCGAGAACGAGGACTTCGCCGCCGCCTGCCGGGACGCCGGCCTGACGTTCATCGGGCCATCTCCAGAAGCCATCGCCCTCATGGGCAGCAAGACCGCCGCACGCCGGGCAGCGGCTGCCGCCGGTGTTGCCGCCGTGCCGGGCACAGACACGCCGCTTGCCGGTGACGTCGCGGACGACGAGATCGCGCAGCTCGCGGAGCGCGTGGGATACCCGGTGATGGTCAAGGCGGTGGCCGGCGGTGGCGGCAAGGGCATGCGCGTCGTGAGCGATCGGCACGAGCTCGCCGGCGCGGTTCGCGCCGCGCGGTCCGAGGCGGGCGCTGCGTTTGGCGACTCCGCGATCTATCTCGAGCGGCGCCTCGCGAGTGCGCGTCACATCGAGATTCAGGTGATCGCCGATCACCACGGCACCGTGCTGCCGTTCGTCGAGCGCGAATGCTCGATTCAGAGACGCCATCAGAAGGTCGTCGAAGAGTCGCCGTCGCCGGTAGTCGATGCAGATCTGCGCAGCCGGATGGCGTCGGCCGCGTCGGCTCTCGCCGCGTCCGTCGGCTACACCAACGCCGGCACCGTGGAATTCCTGCTCGATGCGGATGGCAGGTTTTACTTTCTCGAGATGAACACGCGGCTCCAGGTCGAACATCCGATCACCGAGATGGTGACCGGCATCGATCTCGTGGAGTGGCAGATCCGGATTGCTCGCGGCGAGCGCTTGATGATCAAGCCGGCGGACGCGCTGACTCCCGTGGGTCACGCCATCGAGTGCCGCATCTACGCCGAGGATCCTCAGTCCGGGTTCATGCCGTCGCCAGGTCGAGTGACCGAGCTGCGTGCCCCGAGCGGACCGGGCATTCGCGACGACGGCGGTCTCGAAGCCGGCGACGAGGTGCCAATCTATTACGACGCGCTGATATCGAAGCTCGTGGCCTGGGGAGAGAGCCGGCTCCAGGCGGTGTCGCGAATGCGGCGAGCCCTCGCCGAGTACGATGTGCGCGGTATCCGGACCACCATCCCGTTCTTCCAGTGGCTGCTCGATCAACCCATCTTCCGCGACGCCTCGTTCCACACCGAGTTCTTGGACCTGCTCTTGCAGCAGCGCCGTGGGACGCCGATTTTTGAGCCCGATCCGTCGCTTCGAGAGGTCGCCGTCATCGCGGCGGCTATCTACGCGGCACAACTTACGGGGAGTACGACGACGGGCGGTGACGCACTTCCGGTCTGGTCGCGGCAGGCCCGGGTGGAAAGCCTCCGGGAGTGACCCTTCGACATGCTCAGGGTCACCCCGAGGGGGGGCGAGGGGTGACCTGCGAGATCGAGCGGGACGGGAAGCGCCACGGGGTCGCGCTTCGGCGCGAGGGCACGCTGTGGGTCGCAGGTCTCGACGGGCGCGAAGTCGCCGTCAGTATCGTCGAGATCGGTGGCCGGTGGTCGATGTTGCTTGGTCCGCCTGAAGGCGGACCCTACGACAACGACGTAGTGTCCGGCGGCAACGACGTAGTGTCCGGCTTTAGCCGGACCAGCTACGAGATCGCGTTCGAACCCGGGACGGGCGGCGAACTGGTTGTCCATGTGAACGGCGCGGCGGTCCAGCTGACGATCCTGGATCGCCAGCGACGAGCGAGGCGCGGAGGCCCGGAGGCCGGCGCCGATACACAACCCAGGACGATCGTCGCGCCGATGCCCGGCCGGATCGTCAAAGTGCTGGTCAAACCTGGTGAGGTCGTGCAGGCGCGCCAGGGCCTCATCGTCGTCGAGGCGATGAAGATGGAGAACGAGCTGCGCGCGCCGCGTGACGGCACCGTCGAGGACGTTCGCGTCGCTGAAGGGTCGTCAGTCGAAGCGAATGCAGTATTAGTGGTCTTGCGGTAATGCGTTTCGTTCGCACACTCCTCGCTCACCCCTTCACCCAGACGACGCGGCGCATCGTCCGGCGGACGCTCGCGGTGGCGTCGGTCATCCTGGCCGTCGTGTTCGTCCTCACGCTGACGCTGGACCTGGCCAAGGTCTATCCGGGGCTGCGCGAGCTGGCGGAGAAGGGCGGCACGGCGTATCTGAAGCGCTCGATGCACATCCAGGAGCTCAGCGTACGACTGTGGGATGGCGCCTATGTCATTCGAGGCCTGCAGATCGACGGGCTGACGCCGACCTCGCGACCCTGGCTCACCGCGAAAGAGATCACGGTGAGGATCCCCGCGCGAACACTCGCGATCCTGAGCCGGTTCGGCATCGGCCGGCTCACGCCCGAGCGGATCCAGAGTCTGATGGCCAACCCGGAGGTCGTGATCGAGGCCATCGAGATGACCGACTGGAAGATGTACGTCGAGCAGTTGCCGGACGGGCGCCATTCCTTCCCCGACTTCAAACGCGGTCCAGGCGGCCCAAAGCGCATCACGACGACGCTGAAGTACGTGCGTTCGACGCGTGGCGAATTCGCGTATGACGACAAGTCCACGCCGTGGAGCGTGATCGCACGGAACATCGACGTCGTAGTGGCGAAGCCGAATACCGAGTATCGCGGCTCGGCGCGCTTCTCCAACGGCCTCGTCAGCATCCAGGACTACGTGCCGTTCCGCGCCGACATGAACACGACGTTCAAGATCGACGGCGGCCGCGTCGTGTTCGACGAAATCAACCTTGCGACCGACGGCACCAGATCGACGCTGAAGGGCGACGTGGACATGGCGCACTGGCCCGAGCAGATGTACTCGATCACGTCCACGATCGACATGCCCCGCATGCGGCGGATCTTTTTCGCCCACGACAAATTTGAGCTGGGCGGCACGGCGCAGTTCGAAGGCACCTTCCACCTCTTCAAGGGCGACGTTCGTCCCGACGGCACGACGTCCGGCGGTCGCGAGCTCAAGGGCCGGTTCCGCGCGCCGACGATGTTCGTCAACGATTACCGGTTCGACGACATGAACGGCTCGGTGCGGTGGCTGCCGAGATCGCTGCTCGTGCACGACGCGCGAGCCAGGCTCTTCGGCGGCCAGTCGCAGTTCAAGTTCTCGATGGAGCCGCTTGGCGTTCGCGGCGTGAAGCCGACGAATACCTTCGACGCGACGTACGCGGACGTGAACGTCGCCTCGGTGTCCGACTTCTTCGAGATGATGGGGCTTCGCCTGGCAGGCACCGCATCAGGGCACAACCGGATCGTGTGGCCCTCCGGTGGCTTCGCCAAACGGGAGTGGACAGGCGAGGTCCGTGTCGATCCGCCACCGGGCACGACGCTGATGACGCGGACGCTGCCGATCGAGGAGCTGAGGAACAGAGCGCCGCGCAATCAGCGGAGCGGCGAGTTCAGCCCGCATCTTCCCAAGGCACCCGTGCCGATTGGCGGCACGCTGACGTATTCCCTCGGGCCTGAATGGATCGACTTCGGTCCCAGCCAGATCGCGACGCCGACGACCTACGTCGAGGTCGAGGGGCGGACCGCCTATGGCGAACAGTCGCGCCTGCCGTTCCACGTCACGAGCTCCGACTGGCAGGACAGCGACCGGATCTTTGCTGGAATGCTCACCGCGCTGGGCAACCGGACGAAGGCGATTCCCGTTGACGGCTTCGGTACGTTCGACGGCATGATGCTCGGCTCGATCAAGCGGCCGCGGATCGAAGGCATGTTTGCCGGACAGGACATCCGTGCGTTCGACGTCACGTGGGGAGCGGTCACCGGAAACGCGACCATCGAGAACTCGTACGCCGACGTGAGCGACGTGGTCCTGTCGCGGCCGGATCGATCGATGCACGTGGCCGGCCGGTTTTCGCTCGGGTTTCCCCGGGCGGATGGCGGCGAGCAGATCAACGCGACCATTCGCGTGATTCGCTGGCCGGTTGCCGACCTCAAGCACGCGTTCGACATCTCGGATTACGACGTGGACGGGACCCTCTCCGGAGAGTTCAAGGTCACCGGCGAATACGAGCGGCCGTTCGGCTCGGGCAAGATGGCGATTACCGACGGCGTCGCGTACGGCGAGAAGTTCGACTCCGTCGCGGCGGACGTGACACTGGAAGGCGATCGCGCCCGGCTCGACAACATCCGCGCCGTCAAGGGAGCCGGCCAGGGCACCGGCTCGGCGTCGATCGCCTGGAACGGCACCTACTCGTTCAACTTCGAAGGGCGGAACATCGCCGTCGAAACGCTCAGCCTGATGGAAGGATCGAGGATTCCGCTCTCAGGCGTCATCGATTTCACCGCGGGCGGCAGCGGCACGGTCCGGAAGCCCCAGTACAACGTGCACGCGACGATCAAGGACTTCTTCGTCGCGGACGAAGGCATCGGCACCGTCGTCACCGACTTCGCCGTTGACGACGAGCTGTTGACGTTTGCCTCGATCGACGCCTCGTCCAACCGTCTTGCGGTGTTCGGCAGCGGCACGCTGGCGTTGAACGACGCCCGCGATGTCAACCTGCGCTTCAACGTCCTCGAGACCTCGCTCGACCCGTACATCCGCGCATTCGAGCCGCGCCTGTCGCCATTCACCACCGCGACCGTCAGCGGCACCGTGCGTGTGTTCGGCGAGCTCTCGAATATCGACAACGTGCTCGCGGAAGCCACCGTGAACCGGCTTGACATGCGGTTGTTCGATTTTCCGATTCAGAATCCTGAAAATCCGAACGTGCCGGGCGAGCGGCTGCCGATCCGTCTGGCGTTCGACAGCAACTCGTTCCGTGTGATCGACATGCGGCTGGTTGGTCAGGACACGGAACTGAACATTGCCGGAGCCGTCAACCTGCACGACGAAACGATCACGATGCGGTTCGGCGGCGGCGCCAACCTCCGAATCCTCGAAGGCTTCACGCGCAACGTGAGCAGCCGGGGGCTGGCGAAGGTCAGCGCTGCGCTGTCGGGATCGATGCGAAACCCGGAGCTGTCGGGAAGCCTGAACATCGTTGACGGCCGCATCCGTCATTTCAGCCTGCCGCATGCGCTCGAGCGCATCAACGGCGAGGTGACGTTCGATGCGAAAGGCCTGAACCTCGATGGCGTGACCGCTCGGCTTGGCAACGGGCCTGTGACGTTCGGCGGCACCATTGGCCTCGACGGGTATCGCCCCGGACGTATCGAGGTCACCATGGTCGGCGAGAACATGACCCTGCGCTATCCGGACGCGAATGCCTGGTTGAGAGCCACTGTGGACGCGGACCTCTCGCTTGAGGGGACGGTCGAGTCGATGACGCTGCGAAGCGGCCCCGGCGGTGTGACCGTGCACGACGCGCTGTACACGAAGGACTTCGAAACCGGCGTCAGCTTGTTCGAGTTCGGGTCGAATCGGGTGACATCGCCAACCTATGCCGCGGCCGCGCCCATTCTGCCACTGACGTATGACATCGAGATCTCGGCACCATCAACCATTCGGGCGCAAAACAACCTCCTGCGCGACGTGACGGCTCGCGCTGAGCTGCGCCTGGTTGGGACCTACGAGCGCCCGGCGCTCCTCGGCAACATCGATCTCGATCGCGGCGACGTGTTCTTCGGCGGAAAGCGCTACCAGATTCGCAGGGCGTCGATTGCCTTCAACAATCCGTCGACGATCGATCCGTTCTTCGACATCGAAGCATTTACGCGCGTACGCGTGCCGGGCGAAACGTACGACATCACCGTGACGGCGACGGGGCCGGATCCCGCGAAAACGATGCAAATCACGTCTGATCCAAGCCTGCCGGACTATCAGCTATACGCCCTGCTCCTCAGCGATATCCCGCCCGGCGACCCTGAGTTGAGCCAGTACGCCGCCGTGCAGCCGCAGCAGCAGCTGCTTCGGGATCAGCTCGCAAAGGCCATTACGAACCTTCCCCTCTCAGAGGCGAGCCGGGTGCTTCAGGAAAAATTTGCGGTTGATTCCGTGCAGCTGACGACGACCCTGGCCAATCCCAACATCCAGTCCGTTCGTCTGGACCCCGCTGCCCGCGTCACGCTGATCAAGCGCGTGAACACCCGCGTGTACCTGACCTACTCCCGCTCCCTCTCGTCCACCACGCGGGACCAGGTGATTCTGGTCGAGATCGACCAGACCGATCAGCTGTCCTGGATCCTGTCGCGCAACGAGGATGGCACGTACGCCATCGACTTGAGAGTCAGGAAGACGTACTGATGCGACACAGCGTCTTCGTTCTGCAACTTGCTTTGCTCATGCTGCATGTCCTGCCGGGCTCCGCCGCCGGACAGGACTTCATCGGCCAGACCGTCGTCGAGATTGTCGTCGAGCAGGAAGGGCAGGTGGTTACCGATCCCACGATTCTCAACCTGATTCAGACCCGTGTCGGACAGCCGTTGTCGGTGGCTGACGTCCGTCAGACGTCGGAGCACCTGTTCAACCTGCGCCGGTTCGACGATGTCCAGACAACAGCCGAGCAGGTGGCCGGAGGTGTCCGGGTCCGCTACGTCCTGGTGCCGTCGCACCCGATCGACACCATCCGGTTCACCGGGAACGTCAGCCTGTCTGAAAGCGACCTGCGCCGGATCGTGACGGATCGCCTTGGCCGATCGCCGAATCCGGCTCGTGTGCCTGAAGCGGTGACCGCCCTGCTGGTCGAGTTCCGGCGCCGCGGCTACCCGGCTGCTCGCATCAGCCCGGAGATCGTGCCCACGCACAACCCCGATCGCTCAACCCTGACGTTCACCGTCGATGCCGGGCGACGGTCGCGAATTGCCGACGTGCAGTTCCGGCAGATCGGCCAGGGTGAGGCAAATCTGAAATTCCTGCTGCCCGAAATCCAAAAGGGTGAACCGTTCGATTCGGTGAAGGTGCGGCAGGAGCTCGATCGGTGGGAAGAGCGGATGCGGTCGCAGGGATACCTCGAGGCAAACGCGAGCTTTGCGGCCAATCAGCCGGACGATGCCTACCTGATCGTCAGCGTCACGCGCGGCCCGCTCGTCGTCGTCGAGTTCACGGGCGATCCGCTGCCGGCGAACGAGCGCGACCGGCTGGTGCCCGTCCGCGAGGAAGCCTCCGCCGACGAGGATCTGCTCGAGGACGCGAAGCTGGCGATCGAGCGCTATCTCCACGCTGGCGGCTACCGCGATGCGAGGGCGACCTACACCCTCGATGAGAAGACTCCCGGGCAGCTCATCATCAGGTTCAATGTGATGCGCGGCCCCCGGTTCACCGTCGACAGCGTTCGGATCATGGGCAACACGGCCATCTCCACGGACGAGATCGACAAGATCATGGCGACCTCGCCTGGCAATCTCTTCGTGGCCGCGGCGCTCGACGCGCGACGAGCGGCCGTGCAGGCTGCCTTCATCGAACGTGGTTTCCGCCGGGCGGCGGTCAAGATTGACGCCCCGTCACTCCCTGCGAGCCAGCCGGACGCCACGGAACGGCGGGTCGAAGTCATCGTGCTCATCGACGAAGGCCCGCGTACCACGGTGCGGTCGGTCACGTTCGAAGGCAACACGGTGTTCACCGACTCGCAGCTGCAAAGCTCGGTACCGGTTGCCGCCGGCTCCAGCTTTCTGGCGGTCGATGTCGTGGCCGGGCGCGACGCGATCGCGCTCAGATACCAGAACCTGGGATACCTCGACGTCAATGTTCGTGAGTCGACGGCCTTTGCCGATGGCGATACGCAAGCCGACGTCCTCTACACGATCGTCGAGGGAGAGCAGGTGATCGTCGAGCACATCATCATCACCGGCAACGAGAAGACACGGTCTGAGACGATTCTCCGCGAGCTGGAGATTCAGGAGGGCGGGCCGCTCGGCCAGGAGGCGCTCGCCAACAGCCGGGCCAACCTGACGGGCATGGGGCTGTTCCGCCGCGTCACGATCGAATACGTCCAGCATGCCGGCGACGCGCGGCGCGATGTGCTCATCCAGGTCGAGGAGGCGGCTCGCACAACGCTCGCCTACAGCTTCGGGCTCGAGGGCACGTTGCGCCTGCGGCCGCGCGGGCCAGGCGGCGCGGCGGAAAATCACCTCGATCTGGCGCCGCGCGGCGGGTTCGAGATTGGGCGCCGGAATCTCTGGGGCTCGAACCGCTCGGTGAACCTGTTCACGCGCGCCAGCTTCCGCTCCACGGACGTCCTCCTCGGCAGCGACGCGGTGACTGGCATCCCTTTGACGGAGACCAATTTCGGCTTCAACGAGTACCGCGTGCTCGGCACGTTCGCCGATCCGCGCGTGTTTTCGGACAACTCCGAGCTGCTGGTCACCGGAATCCTCGAGCAGGCCGTCCGCACGTCGTTCAATTTCATCCGGAAGATTGCACGGGTGGAAGTGGGCACACGGCTGACGCCGAAAGTCAGCCTCGCTGGCCGCTACCAGCTGGAAAAAGCCACGATATTCGACGAGATCTTCGAGCCGGACCAGCAGCTGCTCATCGATCGGCTCTTTCCGGAAGTGCGGCTCTCGACGGTGGCCGGCTCGATCATCCGCGACACACGAGACGACCTGCTCGACCCCACGCGCGGCGCCTTCCTGCTCTTCGACTCGAATCTGGCAATGCGTGCGATCGGCTCGGAAGTCGGGTTCATCAAGGCGTTCTCGCAGGCCGCGTTCTACCGGCAGCTGCCCACACAGCGGCGCATCATTGCCGCGTTCAGCGGCCGGCTCGGCCTGGCACGCGGTTTCGAGCGGATCGCGGACGGCCAGGAAGTCAAGGAGCTGCCGGCGAGCGTGCGCTTTTTCGCCGGGGGCGATTCGACGGTCCGCGGCTTTTCGCTCGATCAGGTGGCCAACGCCGATACCGTCAGCGACACCGGCTTCCCGCTGGGTGGGAACGGCGTGATCATTCTGAACGGCGAGCTGCGCGTTCACATCGGCAAGGCGCTGGAGGGCGTCGGATTCGTCGACGCCGGCAATGTCTCGAAGTTCGTCAGCGACTTGAGCCTCACAGGGCTCCGCCCAGCGGCGGGTTTCGGCGTTCGCATCGCCTCGCCGTACGGGCCGCTTCGGTTTGATCTCGGATTCAACCTCAATCCCAAGAACTTTTCCGGTGTCTCGCGCGAACAGCGTGCGGTGTTCTACGTCTCGCTTGGACAGGCCTTCTGATGAACTCCCAACTTCCAACTTCCAACTCCCAAAAGGAAACCACGAAGGACACGAAGAGATCGAAGAGCACGAAGAATTTCTCTGGGCTGTTCTTCGTGATCATGTCGGCGTCAGTCTTCTTCGTGAACGTCGTGGTTCAGGCGCAGCAGCTGCTCGATCGAGTCGTCGCGCGGGTCGGCACCTCGGCGATCACGCAGACCGACGTCGATGCGGCGGTGGCGTTCGGCGTGGTCGAGCAGCGGGATGCCGAGGGCCGCGATGCGGTCAAGCAGCTGATCGATCGGCGGCTGATCCTTGCGGAGGTCGAGCGGTTTCCTCCTCCCGAGCCGGCGGAGGCTTCGATCGTGGAGCAGGTGGCGAAGATGCGCGCGACGGCTGGTGCGAACACGGCCGCGGTGATGAAGCGGACGGGCGTTGACGACAAAAGACTCGCGGAGATCGCGCGCGACACGTTGCGCATCCAGGACTACATGCGGCAGCGATTCGGTACGGGCGTGCGGGCGGACCAGCAGATGACGAAATGGATTGTCGAACTGCGCGCCAGGGGAGACGTGACGGAGCTCAGCCCCCGACCATAGCCACGCGCAGCACCTCGAGCGAGTTGAACCCGGCGTGGCTCACGAGCGGGGCCACGCTGCTGCGCCGTTTCACGTACATCACCGCCCACACCGCGCCAAGCGATCCGGTCGTGATCGCGGCGTCCCACCCCTGGATGACGTGTCCGAGGCCGAACGCCACGCTCAGCACCAGCACGCCGACGTCCACGCCGCCGAGGTGCCGCTCGAAGCGGCGCAGCATGAACGCGCGCTGCAGCTCCTCCCGCACGCCGCCCGCGAAGATCGCCACGAGCCCGAAGGCCGCGGCGTTGGCGACGCCTCCCGTGGCCAGCTGCTCGAGAGGATTCGTCTCGACGTTGTGCAGCACCGGGGCGAACAGCCGCACGGTGTTCAGGATGATGACGACCATCAGGAAGACGGGCGGGACATACGCAATCCCGATCAGGCATTCCTTCCAGATTGTCCGGTGTCCCAGCCACAGTTCCTTCACGCTGTCGCCGTGCGCACGGCTGATGGCGACCATCAGGGCGATCAGGAGTACCGTGTCGGCCAGCGACATCGTGACGACGAACGAGAGCGAGAAGCTCTTGTCGGCGTTCAGCGGATTCCATCCCAGCCCGATCAGCAGCGCCTGAAGGAACAGCTGAGTTGGGAGGCTCGAACAGAGGATGAGCTCCGCGATCGCGATTAGCCGCTGTTGACCGGCAGTTTTTCCCTCGAGCGGATGGAGCGCTCGAGCTTCCGGCAATACCGGACCACTGGATTCCGCCTGGATTTCGTTGTTCACTTAGAAATACCGGTTCTGCTACGGCTCTGCTGGATCGTGTAAAACCTACAAAGTACCATCGGTTGTCCGCCGGAGCCGCACGGTGGCCCTGGACTGATCCTAATGTCGAACCCATCCGCTGAACGCGTCCTCATCGTCGAAGACGAGCCGAGCACTCGGCTCGGGCTCACCGAGCTCGTGCGCACGTGGGGCTTTACCGCCGAATCCGCTGCGGACGGCGAAGACGCGCTCCAGCGCGTGACCTCCTTCCGTCCCTCGATCATCATCACGGACCTCGTCATGCCGCGCATGGGCGGGCTCGATCTGCTGAAGGCGCTCAAGCAGGACGACGGCGGATGCACCGTGGTGCTGTTGACCGCGCAGGGCAGTGTCGAGACCGCCGTCGAGGCGATCAAAGAGGGCGCCTACGACTACCTGACGAAGCCGATCGAGCCGCAGCGCCTGAAGATTCTGCTCGATAAGATCGTCGAGCGACAGGATACGCTGCGCGAGGTCAAGGTGCTGCGCCGCCAGCTCCGCGAGCAGGGCAGCTTCGGCTCCATGATTGGCAGCAGCGCCAGCATGCGCAAGGTCTACCAGATCGTCGAGCAGGCGGCGCCGACGTCGGCGTCAGTGTTGATCTGGGGAGAGTCGGGGACGGGCAAGGAGCTGGTCGCGAAGACGATTCACCAGTTGAGCCCGCGGGCGCAGCAGCCGTTTGTTCCGATCAACTGTGCAGCCATTCCCGAGACGCTGCTCGAGAGCGAGATCTTCGGTCACGAAAAGGGGTCGTTCACAGGCGCGACCGATCGGCGCGAGGGTTGCTTCGAGCTGGCAGACCGCGGAACGCTGTTCCTTGACGAGATCGCCGAGATGACGCCCGCCACGCAGGTGAAGCTGCTCCGTGTGCTCCAGGAGCGCACGTTCCGGCGCCTTGGCGGCCGTAACGAGCAGACGGTCGATGTCCGCGTCATCGCCGCGACGAACGTCGTCCCTACGGAGGCCGTGAAGAGCGGCAAGCTGCGGGAGGACCTGTACTACCGGCTCCACGTTTTCTCGGTCGAGCTGCCGCCGCTCCGGCAGCGGAAGGAAGACCTGCCGCTGCTGATTCAGTCGTTCATCACCGAGTTCAACACCCGCAACGGCAAGCATGTGTCCGCGGTTGAACCGGCGGCAATGAAGGTGCTCGAGCAGTACCACTGGCCCGGCAACGTCCGCGAGCTCCGGAACGTCGTCGAGCGGGCCGTCATCCTCAGTTCGGGCGAATTCCTGGAGCTGAAGCACCTGCCGCCGTACGTGAGCGAGGTGCCGCCGCCGGCGCCCCCGCCGGCCGGCGGGGCAGCGCTCACCGCCGGGATGACCGTCGAAGAGGCCGAAAACCGCCTGATTCTCCTCACGCTCGATCACGCCCGGGGGAACAAGACTCGGGCGGCGGAGATCCTGGGAATCAGCCTGAAGACGCTGCACAACAAGTTGAATAAGATGCGGGGGCGCGCCTCGGAAGAGACGATTTCGTCCTAATCAGCGAAACTTGCTGCGAACCACATGCGGCTGAGCATCCGCGCGAAGCAGATTGCCGGGGTCACGGCCATTGTCGGTCTCACCGTCGTGGCCCTGAGCGGACTCTATCTCGCGCGCCTCGCGGATCTGATCGTCACCGAAAGCCAGGCCCGCGCCCAGGTGCTCGCCAGCACCATCCTTCACCGGGTCGCACAGCTCACCATCGATCCCCTGGATAAGTACGCGGCGCTGCGCACCGACGGCGGGCTGCGCTCGATTCTCGAGGCCAGCGTCTACGACAAGGCGGTCACGAGCGCGGCCATCGTCGACCCCGAGGGCACGATCGTCATGCATCGCGAGCCGAGCTTTGTCGGCGAGCCGGCCCCGGAGGTCGGTGATCTCACCGCGCTCGCGGCGGCGCCCCCGCTCGAGCGGCTACAGGTGATTTACTCCGGCGACGGAAAGAGGCTCGAGACGCGCGTCCAGATGAAGAGCGGGGATCAGAACTTCGGCTCGATTCGCGTCGGCGTCTCGACACTGCTGATGCGCAGTGCGCTGACTGACGCGCTGTACTCGGCCGTCGTTACCGCGGCGCTGGCGCTGCTCATCGCAGTGTTCGTCGCCGGCCTGCTGTCGCGGGTGATGCTCCGGCCCATTCACGTCATCCGCAGCGGCCTGACGCGGCTGGGCCGCGGCGAGTTCGGCGTGACCCTGGATCTTCCGCCCGGCGACGAGTTCAGCGAGCTGGGGAACTTCTTCAACACCGTCAGCCAGCAGTTGTCGGCGGATCGGTCGCAGCTGGCCGATCAGAAGGCCAACCTCGAGTCGCTCGTCGAGCACCTCGAGGACGCCGTCGCGCTGTTCAATCCGGCCGGTGAACTCCTGTTCACGAACCCGGCGATGCAGTCCACGTTTTCCGCCGGGAATATCGGACGGCCGGTCAGCGCGCTCGTGCCCGCCGGTCACGCGTATCGAACGCTGGTCGAGGAAACGCTGGCGACGCGGCGATCGCGCGGGCCGGTGCAGTTTGGCGACGACCTGGCGATCGCCCATGCCATCACCGGAGCCGGCGGCGAGCTCGTGGGCATCCTGCTCGTCGTGCGCAACCTCGCCTACGTCTCACGCATGCAGTCGACGATTGCCTATTCGCGCAAGCTCGTCGCGCTCGGCCGGCTGACCGCGGGCATCGCCCACGAGGTGAAGAACCCGCTCAACGCGATGATGATTCACCTCGAGCTGATGCGGATGAAGATTCGCAAGGGCGCGCTCGTTCCCGCCGGCGGGGGAGGAGAGTTGCTCGCCGAGGCCGGGCGCGCGGACGAGGGTCTGCTGCAGCACGTGGGCGTGATCGAGACCGAAATCCGCCGCCTCGACGAGGTGGTGCAGGGCTTCCTCAAGTTCACGCGGCCCGAAGACCTGCGGCTCCAGGCGGTGCGCGTCCGGGCGCTCTTCGACGAGGTGCTGCCGATCCTGGGTCCCGAAGCGCAGAAGAACGACGTCCGTGTGGTGGTAGAAACACCGGACGATCAGCTCGCGGTCAACGGCGATTCCGCGATGCTGCGGCAGGCCATCATGAACCTGGCGATGAACGCCTTCCAGGCGATGCCCACCGGCGGTACGTTGCGGCTGATCGGGGCCCCGGCGGCGAAGAAAAGGGTCGAGCTCCGCATCGAAGATACCGGCGTCGGCATCCCGCCCGAGCATCTCGACCGGATCTTTGACCTGTACTTCACGACGAAGGATCATGGAACGGGCATCGGACTGTCGATGGTCTACCGGATTGTCCAGATGCACGACGGCGAAGTCGAAGTACAGTCCACGCCGGGGCGCGGGACGACGTTCAGGCTGCTGCTGCCGAGAGCGGAGTAAGACGAATGCGCAATTCAGGATTCAGAATGCAGAAGGACGGCTGGATGCGGCTCGTGAAAGTGCCTGCATTCTGCATCCTGCATTTTGCGTTGCTGATGTCTCTGGCCGCCTGCGGCACCAGGGCCAGGGCGGCGACCGTCCCGGACGGTCCGCCACTTGCCGTCCCTGTCCCGCCCAGGCATGAGGTCGCGATCGAGCAGGTGGCGGAGGCGCCTCCGCCGGAGCCGCCTCCGGCTGCGGAAGAGACTCCCCCCGCCCCCAAACCCGCACCGGCCGTCACCAACAAGCCGGCCCCGCCGCGAGAGACGCCGGCACCGCCGCCGCAGCCCGTCACGCAGACGCCTCCGGTCGAAGCTCCCGCGGTGCGTGCGACGACGTCGGCGAACGACGAGAAGCGCGCGCGCGAGCTGCTGGGCAGGGCCACCGATCTGCTCAACAACAAGGTGGATTACAAGCGGCTGAGCAACGATGGCAGAACCCAATACGACGATGCGAAGCGGTTTGCCGATCAGGCCCAGCAGGCGATCAAGGAGCGCAACTTCGCGTACGCGCTCACGCTGGCAGACAAGGCGGCCACCCTCGCCGCTGAACTCCTGCGGTAACAGGAGGGCATTTCGCTAAAATTCGGGCGCGCCGTGAGCCGGTCAGTTCCCCGCAGCGTCACGCTCATCATCCTTGCGCTGGCGTACATCGCCGCGGGCCGTCTCGGTCTGCTCCTCGCGCTGGGCAATGCCAACGCGAGCGCCGTGTGGCCGCCGACGGGCCTCGCCATTGCGGCTCTGCTCATCCTCGGCCGGCGAGCCTGGCCAGCCATCGCGATCGGCGCGTTCATCGTCAACGTCACGAACTCCGGATCGATTGTCGCGGCGCTGGTGATTTCCGCGGGCAACACGCTGGAAGCAGTGGCCGGCGCGTCGCTCACGCTTCGCTTTGCGCGCGGACGTGAAGCGTTCGACTCGACCGCCAACGTCCTCCGGTTCGCCGTCATCGCAGCCGGCGCCTCGGCGATCGCCGCGACGATCGGCAGCGGCGCTGTCCTCGTGACCGGGCTCGGCGCGCAGCCGGAAGCTGGCGCCATCTGGCTCACCTGGTGGCTCGGCGACACCGTCGGCGCCATCGTCGTCGCACCAATCATCCTGCTGTGGCGCCGGCGGCCGCTGTTCGTCGCGTTTGTCAGCCGTACGCCGGAGCTCCTCGCGCTGCTCGCCACGCTTGCCGGTGTCTCGTTCGCTCTCTTCAGTCCGTGGCCGCCGGGACGTCCCGACTACCCCATCGTGGTCGTGCCGGTGCTTCTCTGGGCCGCGTTCCGGTTCGGCGCGTGGTTCACCGCCGTGTCGACCGCGATCCTCGTCGCCATCGCCGTGGATGGAACGCTCCGCGGGTACGGCCCGTTCAACGACTATTCGCCCAACGGCTCGCTGCTGCTGCTCCAGGCCTTTGTCGGTATGACGACGACGATGATGTTGTCGGTGGCGGCGGAGGTGACCAGGCGTCGGACGATGGAGCGCGATCTGCGGAGGCTCAACGACGGACTGGAGCGGACGATCGCCGAGCGGACCGACGAGCTGCTCAAGGTGAACGATCGCCTGATCGAGGCGCAGGAAGTAGCGCACGTCGGCAGCTGGGAGTGGGACATCGGCGCCGACCGCGTCTGGTGGTCGGACGAGATGTACCGGATTTACGGAGTCGAGCGCGGTGCGCCGATCGGCTACGAGACGTTCCTGAAGCGCGTGCATCCCGACGATCGCGCCTCAGTAGACGCCACCGTGCGGCGGGCGATGGCCGACGGCCGGCCGTTCGCATTCGATCACCGCGTGGTTCGCGACGGCGGAGTGCGGATGCTGCACGCCGCGGGACGGGTCATCGTCGACTCGTCCTCGCGGCCCGTTCGCATGGTGGGCATCGGGCACGACATCACCGAGCGGACGGAAGCCGAGGAAGCGCGGGCGCAGCTGATTCACGAACAGGCCCGGCGGCAGGAGGCCGAGGAGACGAGCCGCGCCAAGGACGAGTTCCTCGCGATCCTCTCGCACGAGCTCCGCACCCCGCTCAACGCCGCGCTCGGTTGGGCGCACATGCTGCAGCAGGTCCCGTTGAATACGTCAACCGCCGCGCGCGCGGTGGAGACGATCTACCGCAACCTGCTGACGCAGTCGCGTCTGGTCTCCGACATCGTGGACGTCTCGCGCATCACCAAGGGAGGACTGGCGGTGGAGGCCGCCCCGGTCGACCTGGCGGCGATCATCAACTCGGCGATGGACATGGTGCGCGAGCGGGCGCACATGCGCCGGATCACGCTCGAGACCCAGATCGCGTGTGGACCGATCGTGCTCGTCGGCGATGCGAAGCGCCTCGAGCAGGTGTTCTGGAACTTGCTCTCGAACGGCGTGCGGTTCGGGCGCGAGGATGGATTGTTGCGCGTCGAGGCGGTGACAGAAGGCGACAACGTCCGCATCACGGTCGAAGACGACGGTCCGGGGATCGACCCTGGATTTCTGCCGCATGTCTTCGAGCCGTTCCGCCAGGCTGACGCGTCGCCGCGGCGGATTCACGACGGCCTCGGTCTCGGCCTGGCGATCGCGAAGCACCTCGTCGAGCTGCACGGCGGCACGCTCGCGGCCGGGAACGGACCGCGCGGCGGCGCGCTGCTGACGGTGATTCTCCCTTCGCAGGCGGCGATGCTCGCCGTGCCGCGCTTCAGCGTGGAGTAGCCTTCTCCGTGCCTTTCAGCTCCTGCTCGCGGAGCTTCTGCAGCTCTTCGAGCTCCAGATTGTTGGTGCAGTAGAACTCGTAGATCTCGCCGTTGCCGAGCGTCCAGCGCCGCGGGGCCGACTTCCACGGCCTCTCCAGCACCTTTGGGTCGTCCACCGTGAGCTCGACGATCAAGTAGTTCATCGACGGCCGCGTATAGCGTTCCGTCACGCGCAGCGCGTCGCTGTGGAACCAGCCATTGGGCTGGATGTAGGTGCGCTCGTCGAATCCCGTGGACTCGACCACGAGCGTGTCGCCCTCCCAGCGTGCGCTGCTGTTGCCGTGAAAGAAGGGCTCCGGGTCTTTTGGCAGCGGTCGTCCGTCCAGGTGAATCAGGCGCCAGTTGTTCAGCACCTCGTAGAGCTGTACGAGCAGGCCCGGCTTGTGGACCATGTAGGTCGTGTAGGGGTTCTGCAGCCAGATGGCAGGCACACCGCGCGGCATGCAGTTCACCGACGACTTCGAGAGCTCCAGCTCCGTCGGAGTCATCGCCTTGATCCTGGCCTGTGCCCACGCCTGGAACGCGGGCGGCGACTCCGGCGTGACCTTGGGATCGAACTGCCGCGTGGCGGACGGATCGACACCGAAGCGGCCCGACACGCCCTGGCCTGCACCGTTCGGGAACCAGTGGCCCGTGAAGTCCACGTGGCCGTCAGCAAGGCGCGGCGGTGGTCCGCCCGGCGGCATGACGCCAATCGTGTACGGCTGCTGCTGTTGCTGGGCGCGCGCCGGCATGACGGCCGCGGCGCAGAGCGCCAGCACGCCTGCGCACACCGCGGCACGGCGGAGAGTCGAGATGCGTGTCACGGTCAGTCCTGAATCTGGCCGACCTGGCGCAGCACGCCGTCGGCGAACCTGAGGGTGCCTGCCGCGGCGGCGTGCGGCTTGCCGTTTCTCGCGAGGCAGCCGCGCACGCGGACTTCCTTGCCGACGTTGTCGAGGAAAACCTGGCGGTCGGTGCCGTTTCTCCGCAGCGTGACGGGGGAGTAGGCCTGGAACGACCAGTTCTCGACCTTGCCGCTGCCGTCTTTCACGTCCACGAAGAAATACGGGTGCGGATTCTGCCAGTCGATCTTCGTGAGGGTGCCGACGAAGTCGCGGCAGTTGTTGGCGTCCCATTCCGCGACGAAGGAGTGATGGGCGGTGGCTGCAACCGGCAGCAGGGTCGTGATGAGCAGTGCACGGATGAGCGTCTTCATGGTGGTTGCCCCGTTGGGGCGAATTATACGAGCGCTGGAGCTAACGGAGGTTGTCGGAGGGCACGGATTCACAGGAGGAACGGAGGCACGGAGGCGAACGGAGCGATCAGGCTTTAACCACGAAGGTCACGAAGGCCACGAAGATCACGAAGGAAGAAGGCCGGCCGTTCGATTGGCCGCCGAAGGCGGCCAGACGCGACGTGAGGGATCGCAGATACAAACCACTCAGAAGTCGGCGGTGGCTTGTATCTGCGACTCCCTCACGCCGCGGCGCGCGGCGCGCGGTGCGCGCTGGTAAATCGAACGGCCGGCCCTCCGTGCGCCTCCGTGCCTCCGTTCCTCCGTGTTGAACCCGTGACCTCCGTCCCCTCCGTTCCCTCGACTCAGAAGGTCACGCCCATCCCGAAGTGCGCCCGCGGATTGCCTTCGCGCGGCTTCGCGATATCGAGATCGATGATGAACGGCCCGGCCCCGAAAAAGACTCCGCCGCCGATCCCGCGGTCGAACGGTTCGTCGTCGTAGCGCTCGCCGTGGTTCCAGGCCGTCCCTGCATCCACGAATGCCTTGACCCCGAAGCGGCCGAAATCCAGCGGTGACGTGAGCGGGATTCGAAGCTCCGCGGAGGCCGCGAACAGGTTGTCGCCGGCGCGAGAGCCGGTGCGGTATCCGCGTACCGTGCCGCTGCCGCCGAGCAGGCTCTGCTCGGCAGCCGGGAGGCTGTTGTCGGCCTTGATCAGCTGCGCGCGCAGGGCAACGACCAGCGATCCGCCGATGCCGACGTATCCGCGGGCATCCGTCGCCCACCGCCCGGCCGATTCGCCGAAGAAGAGGCGCTGCCATCCAATCTGCGTGTGGATCGCGTTGCGCGGGAACGACGGATCGATGCGCGTGTCGAGCACCGTGCCGAATCCGACAGCGCTGATGCGTTGCTCGTAGTCAGGCCCGAAGTCCACATTGGCGACGCTCCCGCTGACGCCGGCTCTGAACCACGGCGTGAAGATGCGGTCGGCTCCAACAAGCGCCTCGGTTCGCGTGTCAGGCACGTCGTAGAACGGATTGACCCGCCGGTAGAGGGCGACGCCGCCGCGTACCACCGAGATCGGGCCGTCGAACGAGCGTTCGGCGTCGAGTCCGATCCGGCGCTCGCCGCCCCATGTCAGCGGCACCGAGAGCCGGCTCCGATCGCCGAGCGTGTCCTTGTAGGCGAGGCGTGCGCCGTAGGTGAAGCCGTAGCCGTCCTCGTGCTTCAGGATCGGCATCCACATCTGCGCCGCGCGGAGTTTCTTGAGCGGCCCCGGTGTCAGGTCCGAGGCCGAGACCGCCGGGTGCTCGTCCACGACGATCATCACCAGGATCCGCGACGGGTCGTCGATCGACAGATAACGCCGCCGCATCTCGACGCCTTCGAACCTGCCCGTGTCCTTCAGCTTCCGCTCGGCCTCCTTCAGCCTCGCCTCGCTCGCCTCGACGCCAGGCTCCAGCCCGCTCAGCGCCAGGACATCCGCGTCCGGCGTGGTGTGGTTGCCGTGGACGCGGATCTCCGTAATCCTCTCGGGGGCCTGTGCCTTCGGATTAACCACGAAGCTCACGAAGACCACGAAGACCACGAAGACCGCTGACCGATAGGTTTTCTTTGTGCGCTTCGTGTTCTTCGTGGTTGTGATTTTGGAGTTGGGAGTTGGGAGTTGGGAGTTCCTCATTTCACCCTCGAAGACGTCTCCGGGACCCGATACTCCCGGTACTTCACGTCGTAGCGCGCTTCGAGCGGGCCGGCCGCGGAGCTCACACGGAACCGCATGGCCACCGAATTGGGCAGCCACACGTTCGTGAACGGCTCGCCCATCTCCATGGTCGAGCGCGCGCTCTCCATGCGGATGAGGCTGCGGCCGGGAAGGAAATCGAGATCAGGGAACCGGAATTCGAACTTGAGAATCTGGCGCTCGGCCGGATCGACCCAGAGAGTGACGAGCGACACCTTGTTCATTTTGAGCTCGATGTCGCGCTCGAGTTCTTCTCCCTTGTCGCACTTGCCGCCGGAGCGCTCCGAGCAGGGTGGTTTCCCCGCGTTATCGTCGAACAGCCGCTTCGGGTAGTACTCGACCTTCAAGACGTCGCGGTTGAGCAGCTTCTCGCGCCCCACGAGCGCGTAGCTGCCGGCGTCGAACTTGAAGCGCATGAAGTTCGCCGAGCGGATGAAGCCTGGCTCGAACGTCTGGCTGATGACATCCTCGACGGCAGTCGTCATCGCGAAATCGCCCGGGATCGAGGAGAGCGGGGCCGACGCGTCGCCCGCTGCGGCGGCCCCGGCCTTCACGCGGCGCTCGGCAGCCTCTTTCCGTCGTTTTTCGGAGTTCTGGGCGTTCTTCAGCCACTTCTCCTCCTCTTGCCGCCGCCGCTCCTCGTCGATGGCGACACCGTCGGCCTTCAGCGGGCTGCGGACGAAGAAGCCCTCGCGCGGGAACCAGTGGTACTCGCGGTCGTAGCCAAAGAGCCGGAACACCGCCAGTGCCGTGATCTGCAGGGTTTCCCGCTCGGTCAGCGTGTATTGCTGCAGCTTCTTCCAGTTCTCGTCACGGCGCTCGAGGACCTGCGCCATCAACGTGTCGAGATCAGACTGGGCTGAGGGGTAGGCGACAACCGCCGCGGCAAGGCACACGGCTAGGAGGAGAGTGCGCTTCACCATCGAAACTCCGGGCAGACTGGCAGGCTGAACTCTATTACGAATCCGAGGCGGCATGGGGTGCAAGGAAAACCTTGGGATTTCCTTGGAATTGTTCCGCATCCTTCCGGCGCCACGCGCCGTATTGGCTTCTGAGGAGGCTGGACGTGCGAAAGCTCGGCTTTGCGGCGGCGGTTGTGATCGTCGTGCTGGTCGGAATTCTTGCGGCACAGGCCCGCGAGGCGACCGAGCGCCGGTTCGTGTCCGGCGGGACGGTTCTCCTGGAGCTGGACGCCGGCGACTACGACATCGTCGCGTCGCGCGACGACCGCATCAAGATCGAGTGGGACGACCGCAAGCAGGACGCCGACGTCACGCTGAGGATCGACCTCGCATCGTCGCGAGCCACGGTGCGGACCGACACCCCCTGGCACGACGGCGCGAAGATGCGCATCGAACTGCCTCGCCGCACCAACATCGTCGTCAAGCTGTCGGCCGGGGACTTGACGATCAGCGGGATCGAGGGGAGCAAGGACGTGTCCGCGCATGCGGGTGACGTCAAGATTGGCGTCGGCTCACGCGACCAGTATCGCTACGTCAACGCGTCAGTGCGCGCCGGCGACCTGAACGCAGACCCGTTCAATGTCAGGAAGGAAGGGCTGTTCAGATCGTTCGAGTGGACGGGAACGGGCCGCTATGAGCTGCGCGCGCACCTGACGGTCGGTGATCTGAAACTCGAGTAAGACACGAAGGCACGAAGGTGTCGAAGGCCTCTACCGTCACTTGATGCGGTCGGTGACGGTGGCAAGGCGATAGTCGTGGTACTCGCTGCTGTATCGCCCCTGGACGTTGCCGACCGCGAAGGCCAGTTCGAAGCCGATCCTGACCGTCTTCGGCAGCCAGACGCCTTCGAACGGCTGGCTCATCTCCATCGAGGCATTCAGATCCTCGAGCTGCATCAGCCAGCTGCCGGGGAAGAAGTCGGCGTCCACGTTCTCGAACTCGTACTTCACGATCTGGCGGTCCGCCTGATCGATCCACAGCGTGACGAGCGACACCTTGTTCATCTGCCGCCCGATTTCCTTGTTGCGCTCGCGCAGCTGGCGGTTGGGGCGTCCGCGCCCGCCGGTGAACATGCGCGTCGGGTAGTACTCGACTTTCAGGACGTCGCGTCCCAGATACTTCTCGCGGCCGGCGATCGCGTACTGTCCCGCCTCGAATTTGAAGTCGAGGAAATAGGCTGCTGAGACGAAGCCGGGCTCGAGCGTGTCACGCAGGGCCGCCTCGATGCTGGCGTCCACGCCGCCGGGCCCAACCGTGATCTGTCCGCGCGCCGGCTCCGCAGCCGCTTTCCCGGCGGCGATCTCGGCGCGCCGCTTCTCGCGGAACTGTTCGCGGGCCAGCCATCGCGCCTCCTGACGACGGCGCTCGTCTTCGCCAATTCGGACGCCGTCCGCGGTGAGCGGGCTCTTGATGAAGAACCCTTCGCGCGGGAACCACTGATACTCGCGCTTGAAGCCGTAGACCCGCCGCCCGTCGAGCGCCGTCACCTCCATCGTCTCGCGCTCTTCGAGGACGTACTGCTGCAGCTTCTTCCAGTTGTCGTCGCGCTTGAGCAGCACGCGACCCATCAGCTCGTCGAGATCCGACTGCCGCGCGGCCGTTGCGCCGGCTGCGGCAACCAGCGCGCACGCGATCAGGGCGAACCGTCGAATCATGGCGACCTTAAGACTACGTTAGGTGGCGTCCGGCCGGCCTCAAGTACAGTGCGCCCAACCAGATGGACCGAAGTCCCGTCATAGCACTCGAGATGGCGAAGGAAGCCGTGTTTGGAAGGGTCCTGGCGCTGGGTGTGCTCATCTGCACCGTGGCGGTGTCAGCGCAGCAGCCCGGCGGGCCAGCCGAGGTTGCATCGTTCGAAGTAGCCTCGATCAAACCGAACACGAGCGGTATTTCAAATGCCATCCCGGCTTCGCGTTC
>DATLLQ010000067.1:0-4663 GCA_035537775.1 Vicinamibacterales bacterium
ACTCATTGACGCACGAGGATTCCCTTCAACTGTTCGTGATGGTGAGTCGCTCGCGACGAGCCGAGGGCGAATCAATCGTGGCTGCTCAGCGAGCGAAAGACGAAAAGCGGGCGATACGCTCAGATTTGTAAATTGCGTCGCGAGGCGCTGGCCTCGTGCAGCCGGGAATTCGGTGATGGAGGCGCGGGTATGAGGCTTGCTCGGCGGAGGAGTCGAAAAGCCCATGCATCGGTCCCTGCTGGCGTATGTGGCGCTGTGCTCCCTGGCCGGTTGCGTGCCGCCGCCCGGATCGCCGTCGCTCGTGCAGACGCCGGTGACTGGTGACTGGACCGGTACCTTCGACTCGAGCTGGGGCCTGCTGCAAGTGAGCGCCACGCTCGCTAACGAGAAGTACAGTCAGAGCATCTATGGCTCGTTTGTCCTCGAAGGCCAGCGGGCGACCGGCACGGTAGGTGGTGCCCTCCAGACTCACGACACAGATACTGCCGGACTCTTCCATGGCTCGCTGACAATCTCCTATCCGCTGGCGAACGGGGAAATGTGCCGGAGCACCAGCGGGGTCACATCGGGCTGGGCGACAGAGAGGTGGATCGAATTTGTGACTTCAGGCTTCACCATCGGCAACTGCCCGAACCCACCTGCGAACATACGGATGACGCTTCGTCGTTAGCTGTCTGGGCCGGAGCTCTCTCGCAGTCTGCCTGCATACATCGTCGCAGAATGGACCGGAATCACCGCATTTCGACGCGCCAGTCGGAAGAGCTCACATGCACAAGGACACGGTCGCCCTCCAAGCCGGCTGTTCCAATGGGCACTTGACGGCCGGGCTGCAGGTTGGCACTATCAGCCCGATTCGACCCCGGAGACCCAGGGGGGAATGCCATGGCCGTCGATCCGAAGCGCGCGGGGCTGCTTTCCATCGTCGCCGCGCTGCTGACGCCCAGTTGATGAATCCTGCCTCAAGTCCAGTTTGGACTTGGAGTCTTCTCGGTCCTGAGCGCTGGGTGCCTCTTACTGCTCCAGCGGTTGCAGCCGCTCTTTTTCGTCGTCGCCATCGCCGCGCTGATGTATCAGGGATGGCTCGTCCTGCGGCGTCCGCCTGCTCTCCGTACTGCCGGCGCTAAGTCCGTCCTCGCCGTCAGCGTCCTGCTGAACACCCTGATGATCGGCAGCTGGGTCGTCTTCTCGATTCGATATCGGTGAAGGAGACATGAGACTGCTTCGAATCCTCCCCCTGCTGTGGCCCGTGCTGGTCGCATCGGCAGTGCCCGCGCAGGCGCAAGTGGAGAGGGTGGCCATTCGGACGACCGGCATCTCGTGTGGCACGTGCGCGTTCGTGTCGGAAATCTATCTGCGCCAGCTGGACGGGATCGACGCGATCAGGATCAGCCTGTCGACCGAAGCGATCCTGGTGACGTACAAGCCGGGCGCCATCTTCCGGCCGCAGGAGCTTCGAGATGCGCTCAAGAAGACCGACGTCGGCGTGCTCGAGTTTCAGGTCATCGCCCGGGGCCGCATGCAGGAACTGGGTGGTCATCGATTTTTTGTCGCGGGCAGAGATCGGTTCGCGCTGATCGCGGCGTCCGACGCGCCCCAGCTGCGCGCCGGTGCGCCCATATTGATCGAAGCGATGCTTGACGATCGCACCGATCCGATGCAGCTGAAAGTGATGACGGTGAAATCTATGTCGCCATGAACACAGATCGGTTTCCGTGGTGTTTGTCGCTGTGTTCGTGGAAGTGGTTGCGTGGAAGGAGCCCTATGCTGGGAAGAATCGACACACGCGCGATAGTTGCAGTGGCCACGACGCTCGCGACATTCACCATCTCGTCGTCGAGCACACGCGCGCCGGACAGGTCCAGCTACTCCGGCAAACTGGTGTCCATTCAGCACCTGCAGACCGATTTCGGTGACATGTGCTATGCGGAGCGGATCGACCCGTTCGAGGAGCGTACCGGGTTGCCGGCCGACAACCTCTTCGACGCGTTCGACAACCCCGTGCAGGCGGCGCAGGGCAACGGGAACGGCAACGAGATCTCGCGCCCCCCGGTCCGGACGATCCGCGACACCTATCCGATCTACAGCTCGATCGCCGTTGACACGCAGTTCAATGAGGTCGTCCTGCAGGACACCAATCTGTTCGGCATCAAGGTGTTCAACCGGCTCGAGAACACGCCGGCGGGCGTCGAGGCGAGCAAGCCGGTCAGGGTGATCGAGGGACGCGAGACCGATCTCGAATACAACAACGGCCTCTACGTCGATCCGAAGAACGGCGACATCTATTCGGTCGCCTCCGACACGGCCGACAACATGATCGTCTTCCCGCGCAGCGCCAGCGGCAACACGCCGCCGTCGCGGCAGCTCCAGACGCCGCACCGGAACTTCGCCACCGCAGTTGACGAGGAAAAGGGCGAGGTCTTCATCACCATCCAGTACCCGCCGAAGGTGGTGGTCTACCGGAAGGAGGCGGCCGGCAACGAGAAGCCGCTTCGCGTGCTGGAAGGGCCGAAGACCGGCTTGTCGGACGCCCACGGCATGGTGATCGACGTGCAGAAGAAGCTGCTGTTCGTCAGTAACTGGGGCAATTCGAGCGACTACCAGGTGGCCGGATCCGGCCAGTTCCATTTGCCGTCGATCACGGTCTATTCGCTCGACGCGAAGGGCGACACGGCGCCAATACGGACGATTCAAGGTCCGAAGACGCAGCTCGACTGGGCCGCGGCGATGGCGATCGATCCGGATGCGGGTTACATTTTCCTGGCCAACGATCTCGGCGACTCGGTGATCGGATTCAAGGAAACGGACAACGGCGACGTGGCGCCGTCGCGGATCATCAAGGGTGCAAAGACCCTCATCAAGAATCCGACCGGCGTGGCGGTCGACAGCAAGAACAACGAGTTGTGGGTGTCGAGCCTCGGCAATTCGTCCGCCAGCGCGTTTCCGCTGGCGGCGAACGGCGACGTGGCGCCAATTCGCACGATCCGCAGCGCACCGGCGGCCAGAACGTCGGTGAAGTTCGGCAAGCCGCAGGCTGTCGCCTACGACACCAAGCGGGAGGAGTATCTCGTCCCGAATTGAGTGAACCATCCGCAGATTGCGGCCTTCGCCAGGTTGGCGAAGGAAAATTCACTGCCGACACGAGCACTCGAAGGTCAGAAGACCAAGATCAGCCGGACCATGCACGCCCTCGCGTACGACTCGGTTCACGACGAGATCATCGTCAACAGCCCGCTCGCCCAGGCGATTCTCATCTTCCGCGGCGGCGCCAATGGGGAAGAGCCGCCGATTCGCGTGATTCAAGGGCCAAAGACGCAAATCCAGGGCACTGACTACGATGGCAACGATCAGATGGCCTACGACGAGGTCCACGGCGAGATCTACATTCCCGTCGATCGGAACAAGATCCTGACGTTCTCGCGCGAAGCGAACGGCGACGTGCCGCCGCTGCGCGTCCTGGCCGGACCTGACACGGGGATTCGAGGCAGCGTGCGCGGCCATGCGCGCGTCGGTGTCGATCCTGTTCACAACCTGCTGATCGTCACGAGCCCGGCCGCGCCGGGATCGGGCGGCGGCGCATCGATGCTGATCTTCGATCGGACCGCCAACGGCAACGTCAAGCCGAAGTCGGTCATCACCGGGCCGCGGACCGAGGTCGGCGGCGGCAGCGCGGCGCACGCGGCAACCGACAAGGGGTTTATCATCGCCGGCTGCGGCAGTGCGTCGATCTGCGCCTGGAGCATCAACGACAAGGGGAATGTTCCGCCGCGGTGGAAGATTCCAGTCCAGGAGATCACGGGCGTCGCGCCGTCCGGGATTGCGCTCAATCCGGCTCACAAGGAAGTGATCGTCACCAGCGGCAATCGCAACCGCGTGATGACGTTCTCCTGGCCGGAAGTGTTCTAGAGACGACCGGCAACCACGACGACACGAAGACACGAAGGCTGGCGCCGGACTGGACGCTTTGGCGCCTTTCCGGTCTCCGCGTCAACTAAGGTCCGGCGGCATTCCCTGCCTCGTGCGACAGTCTTGTAGACACCCTACACAATTATTGTGTAGGATGGCTACTCTATGGCTCCGAAAACCCCCTCTCGCGTCGATCTCCTGCAGGGCACGCTCGATATGCTGCTCCTGCGAACGCTGTCTCCCGGACCGCTCCACGGGCACGCGATCGCCAAGCACATCCAACGCACCTCTGAAGATCTGCTGCAGGTAGAAACGGGATCGCTGTACCCGGCGCTTCATCGCCTCGAGGCGAAAGGCTGGATCTCGGCGGAGTGGGCGCGGTCGGACAAGGGCAAGCGGGCCCGGTACTATCACCTCACGGCAGCGGGACGCAGGCAGCTGGAGAGCGAACAGGCGAAATGGTACGCGGTCGCCCGCGCCATCGGGTTGGTCCTCAATCCGGCGGAGTAGAAACGCCATGACATCTTTTCTGCGCAAGTTGAACTGGCTCGCGCGCCGCCGGCAGAAAGAAGCCGAACTGCAGGAAGAACTGCAGTTCCACCTCGACGAGGAGATTGAAGAACGAATCGCAGCAGGCCTGCCAATCGACGAGGCGCGCCGCGCCGCTCGAAGAGATCTCGGCAGCCTCTCGATCGTGCGCGAGGACACACGCGCCGCGTGGACGTGGACACTTCTCGAACAGCTCGCGCAGGACCTGCGC
>DATLLQ010000068.1:0-5266 GCA_035537775.1 Vicinamibacterales bacterium
ATCGTCGAGATCGCTGAACAGCACGGCGAAGCCGTAGTAGCCCGGCTCCGTCACGCCAGCCTGCTTCGTGACGTCGACGAACGTGCCGTCGCCGCGGTTGCGGTACAGCCGGTCCGGCTCGCCGGGCAGCGGGCGCGGACCACATGCGACGGTGATGTTGAGGAACTTGCAGCCCGGCGAACCACGGCGAGGTGTCGTCTTCGGATCGAACTTCACGTAGTTCGAGACGTAGAGGTCCACGTCGCCATCGCGATCGTAGTCGCCGAACGCGCAGCCGGTACTCCAGCGTGACTCCGTCGCCTGCTTCGTCGCGACGAACGACTTGCCGCCAACGTTGCGCCACAGCACGTTGCTGCCGTACGCGGTGATGTACATGTCCTCGTAGGTGTCGTTGTCGACGTCCGCGATGCAGACGCCGCTGCCCCAGCCGAGTCGCGTCAGCCCCATGTCGAGTGTGACGTCCGCGAAGCGCTCGCCGTCGTTGCGGTAGAGAGTAACCATCGGATCGCCGCCGGCAGCCATCCGCTCGAGCGAAGACGTGTTCACGACTAGGATGTCCATGTCGCGGTCCTGGTCGTAGTCGAAGAAGGCGACACCGCTCCCGGTCGTATCGATCAGGAAATCCTTGGCCCCGCTGACCTGGACCTTGGGCATGGACAGCCCCATGGCGGCGGCTACGTCGGTAAACCTCACTTTTCCAGTGGCTTGAGCGCCTTTTGCGGGGATTTGAGCAGCCCTGGGGATGGCCGCCCCCAGCAGGAAAACACCCAGAGCGAACGCCGCGCGGAGGGGACGGCTCATCTTGCGGGGCCGAGTCTACCCGCGAATCGTCAAATTTGTAAAATTCGTGTTAAATTCAGGCGCTTTGGCGGTTCGCTCCATGTCGAGGACCGTGCGCAATCTGCTACGCGTCTGCGTGGCAACCGTGTCGCTGCTCGCGGTGGCACCGGCTACAGCTACGGCTCAAAAGGATGTCTTCGTCGACGCGTTCATCGCGCTTCACTCGGCGCTCCCAGGAACCTACGGAGATGAAGGGCCGCAGGTCACGAAAGAGTTCGAGCGGCTGACATCCGCATTCGCGGCGTGGAATCGCTCGGCAGAGGCCTCCGAGCTCGCACTGAAGAACCGCTCCGCATCGCCGGGCGAGTTCGCTCTCTACTACGTCGATCAGCAGCAGCTCGAAGCCGCGCTCGAGGCGATGAACCGGGCGATCGCCGCCGAGCCCTCTCGCGCCTCGCTCTACCTCTTCCAGGGCCAGCTCTTCGACGCTATCGGGCGCACCTCCGACGCACACACAGCATTCGCCAGGGCGCGCGAGATCGATCCTGACGATCCTGTCGCCGCGTACCTGGTGGCAACGCGATCGCCGAAGGACGCCGCTTTCGATCTGCAGCCGATCGTCACGACGCTCCTGGCCGCCGGCGATCGCCGTCATCAGCTTCCCCCGCGCCCATTCGCCGACCTGACGCTCGTCCGCGACCTGTCCGCAAAGACGCCCGCGTTTGCGCCGGCAGCGTACGCCGCGGCGTTCTCTGCATTTGCCGCGCGCCGTTACCGCGATGCGGTCGATCAGTTTCGCGCGGCGATCGCCCGCGACCCGCTGCTCACGGATCCGGCCGCTCAGTCGGCGACGCTGCTGGCCGGCGTCGCGGCGCTCAGAGCGAACAACGGGACCGAAGCGGTGCGGCTGCTCGAGACAGCCGTGAAGTCGGCGCCCGAGTCGTCGGAATCACGGCGCGTCCTCGGCATCGCCTACCGCGCGGTCGGCAAACTCGCCGAGAGCATCGCCCAGTTCGAGATCGCCGTGCGCCTCAAGCACGACGACGAACGAGCGCGCGTCGCGCTCGGGACAGCGCTGGCCGAAGCGGGCCGGCTGGAAGACGCCGAACGCGAACTGCGAGACACCATCCGGACGCTGCCGGCTTCCGGCGATGCACGCTGGGCCCTCGCCGACTTGCTGGATAAGCAGAGCCGGGGACTCGAAGCCATCCCGCTGCTCGAAGATGCCGCCGCGCTGCCTGTGGTCGCAGGCCGCGCGCATCTGCTATGGCGCATCGCCGAGATGGCGCACTCCTATCAGCGCGATGCCGATCACGTCATCGCGGTCGTGTCGCAGATGGCGCGGCTCGCGCCGAACGAGGCCAGCGCCTACAAGGATCTCGGCCTCGCCTATTACCGGGCGGGACGCGACGACGAAGCCACCATCGCGCTGCAGGTGATGGCGCTTCTCGGGCTCGAAGACGGCGAGACGCTCGGGGCGTTGGGCGAGGTGCACTTCAACGCTGGCCGGCTCGATCGCGCGGTGTCGACGCTGCGCCGTGCGGTGGCACTGGACCCGGCGCGGATTCAGGCGCGCTACGTTCTGGCGCGCACGTTTCAGCGGCTCGGCCGGGACCAGGAAGCGAACGAACAGCTCGCCGCGTTCGACAAGCTCCGCGCTACGATGTTCGAAAAGCAGCGTCTCGACTTCGAGCGCGTGACACGCACCAGCGGGCAGGTGGCACAGTGACTGTGCGCGGCGCTCTCATCGCCGGGGCAATAGTCGGGACGATCGCCGCGATCTCCGCGGCTCCGGCGTACGCGCAGAAAGAGCAGTTCATCGCCGGTGTTCGCGATCTGAGCAGCGCCGCGGCATCCAACGACGCGCCACGCATCCAGGCTGCCGCCGACCGGATGGCGACCGGCCTGGCGCAGTGGGATCGCACCATCAGCGCGATCGAGACGAGGATCGCGCGCGACCTCGACGGCCCTCGCGCCTACGAGCTGCACCTCGAGCTCGCCGTCATCTATCTGGAGCGCGGACGCCTCACGGACGCCATCCGCCATCTGGAGCAGGCGTCCGCCGCGCAACCAGCAGCACCGGACGCGCACGTGATGCACGCGGCCGCTCTCGAGCTGGCGGGGAAGACCGACGCGGCGTTCCGGCAATGGCAGACGGTATGGGGACTGGACCGCAACAATCCGGTCAAGGCCTATCAGGTCCTCCGCACGGGTGACAAAGCCTCCACCGATCGTCCGGCCGCGGCCGCAGCAGTCCGCGCGGCGTACGAGCGGCTGTTGACCAGCGACGAGCCGCCGCGACCGCTCGCATTCGGGGTCATCGACATCATCCCGGACACGTTTTCCGCGGCTCCGATCATCGGCGACAGAGCGACCGCCGAGGGGTTCGCGCTCATCGCCGAAGCGCGATACGATGACGCGCTCGCGGCGCTCCGCCGCGAGTCACAGCCTGGCGACGCACCGCTGGTACGCTTCGCCCGCGCGCGTGAATACGAGCAGACGAACCGTGTCCGCGAAGCACGGCGCGAGTACGAAGCGGCCGTCGCGGGCACACTGTCCGGCCGGAGCCTGCTCTACATGGGCATCGGGCGGCTGGCGCAGGTGGAAGGGGACTTCGCAGGTGCCATCGAAGCGTTCACACGTGCCGTGCGGCTCAACCCGAACGACGTGAACATGCATCGCGAGCTCGCGTTTGCGTATGCCGCGCAGGGCGCCGTCGACGACGCGTTCAACGAGCTGGTTGCGGCGCTGCTTCTGAACCCGCGCGACGCGCAGGCGTTTGCCGACATCGGCCGCCTGTTCCTCGACGCGGGACGCGACGCTGACGCCCTGCCGCCGCTCTATCGCGCGCTGACGCTCGCCCCCGAACGCTTCGAAGCACGCTACGCCATCGCCACGGGGCTGACGCGTCTCGGACGGAACGACGACGCCGCCCGTGAGCTCGCAGCGTTCCAGCGCGCGCAGCGCGATGCGCTCGATCGTCAGCGCAAAGGTCTCGAGTCCCCTGGTTCGCCCCGGTGAGAGTTCTGTTCACGGCGCTGTGCGCCGCGCTCTCCCTCCTCGTCGTCGCCACCGCCGAGACCCAGGAAGCGCATTTCGTCGATGTCTCCCGCCACGCAGGCGTCACCTTCCAGCACACGAACGGCGCCAGCCCCGACAAGCATCTGGTCGAAACGATGGGCTCGGGTGGCCTCTTCTTCGATTACGACAACGACGGCTGGGTGGACATCTTCCTCGTGGACGGCGGCTCGCTGGCGGACGCGGCCATCGCAAAGCGCGCGCGGCATCGCCTCTTCCACAATCGCGGCAACGGCACCTTCGATGACGTCACGGAGAAGTCCGGCATCCGGCATCGTGAATACGGGATGGGTGCCTGCGCGGGCGACTACGACGGCGACGGACGCCCGGACCTCTACATCACCAACTTCGGGCCGAACATCCTCTACCGGAACCTCGGGAACGGCACATTCAGCGACGTCACGTCCGCCGCGCGCGTCGGCGACTCGAAGTGGAGCGCAAGCTGTGCGTTCGCCGATCTGGACCGCGACGGAGACCTCGATCTGTGGGTGACGAACTACGTTGCCGCCGACCGCTCGAAGAGTCCATCCTGCCCCGACTCGCGCTCCGGTCCGCGGTTCTACTGTCATCCGCTCAAGTACGACCCGCTGCCGAATACGCTGTACCGCAACGACGGCCGCGGCGCCTTCTCCGACGTAACCGCGGCGTCCGGCGTCGGCGCGCTGCGGAGCAACGGAATGGGCGTGGTCGTCTCCGACTTCAATGAAGACGGCTGGCCCGACGTCTTCGTCGCCAACGACAGCCTTCCGAATTTCCTGTTCCGCAACAACCGGAACCTGCAGTTCGCGGAGACCGCGCTTGCCGCCGGCGTCGCCGTCGCCACCGATGGTCAACCGCGCGCGGGCATGGGTATCGACACCGGCGACTACGACGGCGACGGCCAGATGGACCTGGTCATCACGAACCTCGACTTCCAGATGCACACGCTGCATCGCGCGCTGGGCAAGGGGCTCTTCGGCAACGCGACGATCGAGAGCGGCTTTGGCTACCCGACGCTGCCGTTTGTCGGCTTCGGCGTCGCCTTCCTCGACTTCGACAACGATACGCAGCTCGACATCGCGATCGTCAACGGGCACGTGCTCGACAACGCGCCGCAGTTCCGCGCCGGGTCAACCTACCAGCAGCGCAAGCTCCTCTTCCGCAACACGACGCTGCGCCGCTTCTCGGAGATCGGCCGGACCATGGGCGCGGCGTTCGCCGCGGAGAAGGTCGGGCGCGGACTGGCGACGGGTGATATCGACAACGACGGCGACCTCGACCTGCTCGTGACCAACAACGGCCAGCCCGCCGAGCTGCTCCGCAACGAAGGTGCCACTGGGAACGCGCTGCTCGTGCGGCTTCGCGGACCGCGCGGCAATCCCGAAGGCGTCGGAGCGCGCATCCGCGTGACTGCCGGAGCACGCACGCA
>DATLLQ010000069.1:0-3333 GCA_035537775.1 Vicinamibacterales bacterium
GGCGCGCGACCGGGCGATCCTGGGCGTGAGGCGGTTGTACGGTCCGCGAGTCCGGGCTATTTCGAGGTGATGCACATTCCCGTCGTCGCAGGCCGATCCTTCGAGCCGACGGATTCTGCTGCGGTGATCACGCCGCGAGTGCTGATCAGTCAGTCGCTTGCCAACCAGGTGTTCGGTTCGGAATCAGCTGTCGGTCGGCAGATCTGGCTGGTTCAACAAGCGCTCATGGCCGACGTCATTGGCGAAGTCGGCGACGTCAAGCACCGTTCGCTCGATGAAACTCCAATGGCTACCGTGTACCGGTCATCGCTGCAGGAGCCCTCGAATTCCAGCATCGTCGTCGTGCGAAGCAGCGGTCCGGCGGCTGACGTGATCGCGGTTGTCCGCGAAGAGGTGGACCGACTCGATTCGAAGCTCCCGGTGTACCGGGCACGTCCGATGGAGGAGGTCGTCGCTGCGTCTCCAGGACTCCCGGCTCGCGGACTGCTGACCGCGGCCTTCACTGCATTCGCGCTCCTTGCAGTGGTGCTCAGCATGATTGGACTCTTTGGAATGGCTGCGCACGACGTCGCGTGCCGGCGCACCGAGTTGATGCTCCGCATGGCGCTCGGCGCGCACCCGATGAGCATCCTCAGGACCACGCTGGGACGCGGCGTCGCGACCGTGGCCATCGGGCTAGTCCTTGGAGGCCCGTTGTCGATCTGGGCCGTGAACGCGCTCAGCGGCGTGATATTCAACACCGGACACGCTGACGTCCTGAGCATTGGACTGGCGCTGCTGGTGCTCATCGCAGCCGGCGTCGGCGCTGTTCTTCCGGCTGCCCTCCGCGCATCACGTACCGACCCGCGGGCAGTTCTGTACGGCGAATGAGCGCATCACGGCACTTCGATCTCGGCGGCCGAGATCGACGACGAGGTCTGAAGAAAATGCGCGCTCTAATCGCCTGCTACGCGACGACGGTATGGCTGGTGGCTGCGCTCCGGTTCGACGCCGCGGAAAAACGGCTCGTCCGCGCGTGCGCTGACGATGACGGCGGCGGTAAATCTGATCTGCGCGACCGTGAACAATCGCGTCGATAACGAGGTATCCGGTGCGTCAGTGGCGATTCACTGCCGCCGCCGATAGGACCGCTCCCGAGCCGTTTTTCCCACTGTCGCTTGTCGCGGCGCGATCAGACGCTTCGCCCCAGCCACAACGCCGTCGCTTACTGAATCTGCGGCGGCGGCGCACCGGGCGGGCCTGCGAGCGGCGACCTGTTCACGGCGTGAGGGCGAAGAGGGTAAATCGGGTTTGGAGGCGCTCCTCGCGCGTCGCCGCTGATTCGCCACTGGCGTAAGAACCAGCTCATTACCGAAACGATTTCTCACAGTCGGGCGAATCATCTCGGCGCGACGCGTCATCGTTAGTGCGATCGCCGGAAGACCCGATTTTCCACGCCGACGAACCGGGAGCCGATCCAGGCACGCCCGGTGAGCCAACGCGACGGATAGCTTTCGCGCTCAGGCCAGGAAAAACCCGCCTCTACTTTTTCCTGGCGCGCTCGAAGCGCGAGGTCTCGATGTAATTGCGGATGGCGGTGTTGCCTTCGTGGCAGGCGTACTCGAACATCTGGTAATCGTTATCGAGCTTCATCGGAAACGCCGCAGACCACTTCCCTGTGGTCAGGATCTCCGGATCCTCGACGGTCATCTGATATTCGATCGTGTCCTGCGCTGTGCGCGTGAAGCGCTCGGTGAACCGCAGGCTCGGCGTTGACGGAGTCAGCGCCGGAGATCCTGGAACCCCGAGGTTGGTCATCGCGGTCTTCCCGTTGAAGTTGGTCGTCTCGACGACCAACCTGTTTCCTTCCCAACGTCCTCTCGACTCACCGAGGTACTGCCTGATCGATCCGTCGAGCGCCGGGCGCTTTGTGGTCGGGATGATGCGCGTCTCGTGCGCCATCTCGAGAACAATCACCACGTAGCCCGGGAACTGCATGATGCGGATGCCGTTGTTGTAGTTGCGAGGCAGCATCGACACCGGCAGCCCGCGCGTGATGCATCGATCCCAGCTGTCGAAGTCTTCAGGGCTGTCGAAAACTGTTTGACCCGGCTTGTAGCTGCCGCGCATCTGCTCGTAAAGCTCTTTCCCCTTTGCGGTGAGTTCGGGAAACCGTCCGTTCGGCGGATCGATCATCAGCGAGGTGAGCCGCGCGGCCTGGCCCGCGTCGGCTTGCGGGATCGCGCCGGACTGAAAACGCGCGTTGCGATCCTCCGCGCTCTTCTGCGCTGCGGCGAATTCCTCGTCGGTCAGAAACCGGCGCTCGCCGAATTTCTCCGGACGCTGGAATGGCGTACTGATCAGATGATTGAGCGGCCAGATGCCTCGAAGGTCGGGTTCGCCCCACGGAGTCATCGGCTGCTTCCATGTGCGCTGGCTCGCTGCACGCTGCTGCGCCTCTGCGATGGTCGGCGCGCAGCAGAACATCAGAGCGATCGTGATGCAGATCGGACGGAGCGTCAGAACCCGTTTGGCCATCACTCTCCTTAACGCGGCAACGCAAAGCTCAGAATGAGATCTCCGCCCCGGCGGCCGCGCTCACCGCCGCCGGAGGCCACCGTCACGAACTGCTCGCCGTTTACCATGTACACCGATGGCGAGCCAAACACGCCCGCGCCCGTGTTGAACTTCCAGAGCAGCTGACCGCTCTTGGCGTCGAAGGCAAAAAAGTAACCGGCGACATTGCTGCCGCTACCCACGAAGACGAGACCTCCGGCGGTGACGACTGAGCCTGCCTGACCGTAGCCGTCATAGATTTGTTGCCACTTCAGTTCTCCCGTCGTCGGATCGAAGGCGGAGAAGTAGCCTTTCGGCGGGCGCCCGGAGTTCAACGGATCGTCGATCGCGTTCACGTAGAGCAACCCCGTTCGGGGACTGTAGGAGAGCGAGCCGTAGTTGGCGCCTCCACCCATGCCGGGCGCGATGATGAAGTTGGGTGCGGGCGGCGTGAAGATCGGAACCGGCCTGAACTTCGCGAGACGCTCCGGCGGTATCTCCGTCGGGAAGATTGGAGCCACGGGGCTCATCGGCTTCCCAGCTGCGGTATGCGGGATCGGCTGCGTCGGCCAAGGTCTTTCTCCCTCGAGCGAGGTTTCGGTTGGGACCGGCATCTCTTTGATCGGATGGACCGGCTCGCCCGTCTCGCGATTCAGGATGTAGAGGTATCCGTTCTTGCTGGCTTCGGCGACGGCCTTGACCCTCTGCCCTCGGACTTGCATGTCGAACAGAATCGGCGGACCGCCGGAGTCGTAGTCCCAGACGTCGTGGTGCGTCTGCTGGAAGTACCACGCGAGC
>DATLLQ010000070.1:0-24223 GCA_035537775.1 Vicinamibacterales bacterium
GGGGGTTCGTCGGTTCGATGCGGTGTGGCTGTTTCCGCCCACCTACGTCATTCACCTCACTGAGGAGTACCTTGCTGCCGGCGGGTTTCCACTCTGGGCGGAGCGAACGCTCGCGATTCGATTCAGCAACGCGGAGTTCACCGCCTGGAGTATGTTGGCGCTCGGACTCACATGCCTCGGCGCATGGCTTGTGAGTCGCGATTCGAAGTTCCGGTTCATCGAGATCGCGCTCGCCATCGCCGTGTTGGGCAATGTCGCCACGCACGTAGTCACCAGCCTGCTTACATGGACGTACTCGCCGGGTTTGGTCAGCGCCGTGCTTATCTGGATTCCATTGGGGGCCTTGCGCCTGCGAAGCGCACGGCGGGCGTCCACTCGGCGAGGCTATATTGCCGGCGTCTCTCTGGGACTCGCCGTCGTGCTGATCACGATGGCGGTCGTCGCGGTGGGTGCCTCCGCTAGCCAAGTCCGGGAAGCGGCGGTATTGGCGCTGCTGTCGGAACGGAGCATCACGGCAGCAGCCGAACGTTGTGGAGTCAATGAGAGGACCCTGCGGAAGTGGTTGGCTGAACCTGAATTCAAGGCCGAACACGCAGCAGCAAGGCGCGCCATATTCGAGGCCAGTATCAACCGCATCCAGGCGCTCAATGCGAAGGCGGTGGACACCCTCGACGCTCTGCTCGATGTCGCCGACGCACCGTCGGTGCGGTTGGGCGCAGCCAAAACGATTGTCGAGATCGGCATCCACCAGCATGACGCGGACACGATCATGCGCAAGCTTGACGAAATCGAGCAGTGGCAGCAGAGGCAGGAGTTACTGAAACCGAACCTCTCGCCGTTCTAATCAGAGCGCCGTCCTCGACACAAGGGAGCTCCGGAACGGGAGCATGATAGGGATCGTGATGGGCCTGGGCAGATGTCTCCGGCGGAAAGCGCCCGCGTTGATCGCGTGCGGCGTGGCCACGGCGGTTCTCGTCGCCGCAGCATGGCTCGCTCCTGCGACTGTGCAACCGGTGTCGGTGGTCGCTGCTCAGGAACAGATCGACACGCGCGCGTTCCTGACGCAGTACTGCCTTGGGTGCCACACGCAGCAAGCAAAGCAGCGCGGCACCGTGCCCGTCGCACTCGACGACCTCAATCTCTCTAACGTCGGTCGTGACGCACGTATCTGGGAACAGGTGGTGCGGAAGATGCGCGCTGGCGTGATGCCGCCGAGCGGAATGCCGCGCGCCGACAAGACGGCACACGATCGATTCCTGACGTTCATCGAAGGCGAGCTCGATCGAGCCGCGCGCGTCAACCCGAACCCGGGACGCACCGAAGCGTTTCACCGGTTGAATCGAACGCAATACCGGAATGCCGTCCGCGATCTGCTCGACCTCGACATCGACGTGACGGCACTCCTGCCCCCGGACGATTCCAGCTACGGGTTCGATAACATCGCCGGCGTGTTGAAGATCTCGCCGACGCTGATGGAGCGCTACGTCACCGCCGCGCAGAAGATCAGCCGCACCGCCATCGGCTTGCCGCCATCGTCTCCGGACGTTGACTACTTCAGGGTCGCCGACGATCGTGCTCAGGACGACCGGCTGTCGTCTCAGCTCTTCGGCACGCGCGGAGGCTCCTCGATCAAGTACACGTTCCCGATGGATGCGCAGTACACGATCCGCGTGGAGCTGTCGCGCGACTTGAACGAGCAGGTGCCGATCTACGCTGAGCCCCAGCTCCTCGAAGTGAGTATCGATGGAGAGCGGGTACAGGTCTTCACGCTGCCTGCCGTAGCCGGGCCTCCGCCGCCTCCACCGTCGGAGCCCGTGGCGGCAGCCGACATGCCTGCAGATGATCCAGTCGAGCCGAACGCTCGACCCGCGGCAACGGGCCGTGCCGCAGGTGCACGTCAGGGCGGCGCTGCGGCCGGAACGCGCGGTGGCGGAGCGGGCCGCGGTGGTGGCCGACAAGGCCAGGCGCAGCGGAACCGGGCCGATCGGGAGTGGGAGGTACGTGTCCCGGTGAAGGCAGGTCCTCATCAAGTACAGGTCGCCTTCGTGAAGCAATCGTCAGCAGTCGCCGAGACGACGCGACTGCCGTTCCTGCGGCCGTATCCTGCCGGCGTCAACATCGCGGAAACACGAACGGGAGCGTATCTGCGCAGCGTGGAAATCGCGGGTCCGTTCGACCCCGACCGGGTCCGGCAACTCGCCGAGTCGTCAGCGGATCTTCTCGTGTCGTCCAACCGCAAGCGTGAATGAGACGACGTGTGCCACGACAATACTTCGCAGTCTCGCTCGTCGTGCGTATCGCCGTCCGGTCACATCCGCTGACCTCGAGCCGCTGATGGCGTTCTACCGCGACGGGCGCGGCACGGGCAGCTTCGATGAAGGAATCGAGCGGGCGCTGCAGCGTTTGCTCATCAGCCCGGAGTTCCTGCTGCGCGTCGAATCCGATCCCGCTGGTCTCGCACCGAACACGCCATACCGCATCAGCGACATCGAGCTTGCATCGCGTCTGTCGTTCTTCCTGTGGAACAGCATTCCGGATGACGAACTGCTGCGCCTGGCGGAGCAGCGACGCCTGCGTGATCCGGTTGTGCTCGAGCGGCAGGTCCGGCGAATGATTGCCGACGATTGCTTCACGTCGTTTGTGGAGCAGTTCGCGGGGCAGTGGTTGTTTCTGCGGAATCTGGCGGCATCGATTCCCGTTCAGCAGAACTTTCCGGACTTCGACGATACGCTGCGGGAATCGTTTCGCATCGAGACCGAGATGTTCGTAGAGAGCGTCATCCGCGAGAATCGCAGCGCGCTCGACTTGCTGCGTGCTGATTACACATTCCTCAACGAACGCCTCGCGCGCCATTACGGCATCCCCACCGTCAAAGGCACTCGCTTCCGGCGCGTCGTTCTGCCGTCCGAGAGCCATCGCGGAGGACTCCTGGGGCAGGGGAGCATCCTGACCGTGACGTCGTATCCCGATCGAACGTCGCCGGTCGTTCGCGGCAAGTGGATTCTCGAGAATCTGCTGGGCACGCCTCCTCCGCCGCCCATTCCGGGGGTTCCGCCGCTCAAGCCTCCGAGCTTTGCCGGCAAGGTGCTCTCGATGCGCGAGCGCATCTCGCAGCACCGCAGCAGTCCTGTGTGCGCGAGTTGCCACGCCATGATGGATCCGCTCGGCCTTGCGCTCGAGCAGTTCGATGGCGTGGGCAAGTGGCGTGCCCTCGACGAATCCGGTGCGCCGATCGACGCGTCAGGTGCGTTGCCTGATGGAACGAAGTTCAATGGCGCCGACGGTCTTCGCACCGCGCTCTTGAGCTCGGATCGCTTCATCGCCACGTTGACTGAGAAGATGCTGACGTATGCTCTCGGCCGCGGCGTGGAGTACTACGACATGCCAGCCGTCCGCGCCATCGTCCGCGACGCGGCGCGTGACGACTATCGCTTGACGTCACTCATTCGAGCCATCGTCTCGAGCGCGCCGTTCCAGATGAGGAGATCGCACTCATGATCATTACGGGGAAAGCGCTGCCGCGGCGAACGTTCGTTCGCGGCATGGGCATCGCGTTGGGGTTGCCCATGCTCGACGCGATGGTGCCTGCGATGTCGGTACTGGCGCAAACGCCTGCGATCGGTACACGCCGCCTCGGTTTCATCTACATGCCGAACGGCGTGGCGAAGAACTCGTCGATCGACTACTGGACGCCGCCGACCGAGGGGAACGGGTTCCAGATGTCGCAGATCCTGGCTCCGCTCGAGCCGTTCCGCGATCGCATGCTGGTAATCAGCGGCCTCGATCAGAACAAGGCCGAGACCGGCGATGACGGCGCGAGCGGCGATCATACGAGAGGTACGAGCTCGTGGCTGACGGGCGTGTACCCGAAGCGCACCGAAGGCGCAGACGTCAAGAACGGTATCTCCGCGGATCAGATCGCGGCATCGGTGCTCGGCAAAGACACGGCGCTGCCGTCGCTCGAACTCGCAATCGATCTCAACTTCCTGGCCGGTCAGTGCGAGAATAGCTACAGCTGCGCGTATCTCAACACGCTGGCATGGACCTCGCCGACGACGCCGTTGCCGACCGAGAACAACCCGCGTGTGGTATTCGAGCGATTGTTTGGTGACGCGAGCACGCCCGAGCGACGTACGCGGGACGCACGCACGAAGCGGAGCCTTCTGGACTCGGTGCTCGAGGATCTGAACCGGCTGCAGCGCCGCCTCGGACCCGGCGATCGCGTGGTCGTCACCGATTACGTGGATGCGGTGCGCGAAGTGGAGCGGCGCATCGCGAAGACGGAGGTACAGAGCGATTCGGAGCCGCACCTCGATCGGCCGAAGGGGATCCCCGAACGATTCGACGAGCACGTCAAGTTGATGTACGAGTTGCAGTGGCTGGCATTCCGCGCCGACCTGACGCGCGTCGTGACGTTCATGCTCGGCCGCGAGCTGAATTTCCGCACGTATCCAGAGGTTGGTGTGACGGAAGGACACCACGGGCTGTCACATCATCAGGATCGACCGGAGCAGATTGCCAAGTACGCGAAGGTGGGCGTGTACCAGGCGGAACTCTTCAGCGGTTTCCTTCAGAAGATGCAGTCCACGCCCGACGGCGACGGGACGATGCTGGATCACACGCTGCTGCTGTACGGAGCCGGTCTGAGCAATCCCAACACGCACGCGCACACAGATCTTCCGCTGCTCGTGGTCGGAGGCCGCGACAGCCGCATCGTGGGGAACCGGCACATCGTGTTCCGAGGTCAGGTGCCGATGACCAACCTGCTGTTGACGCTGCTCGACAAGGTCGGCGTGCGCGCGGACACGCTCGGCGACAGTAATGGACGTGTTCCCATTGATACGCTGGCGAACGTATAGGACACGTCAATTCAGAATGCAGAATTCAGAATGCAGACAATGAAGAAAGCATCGAGAGTCCACGTCTCTGCATTCTGCATTCTGCATTCATTGCGATCGCTCTCACCTTGCTAGTTGGAGCGACCCTCGCTGCACAATCGCGGACGCTGATCGACGCTGCCAAAGCCGGCGACGCAACTGCCGTACGAGCATTGTTAGCGAAGGGTGCCGATGCGAATGCCACCGACGCGGACGGATCCACGGCATTGCATTGGGCCGTCGAGAACGATGATGCAGAGTTGACCTCCGCGCTTCTCGCAGCCGGAGCTCGCCCGCGCGTCGCGAACAGACACGGCATCGCGCCCCTTCATCTCGCTGCGACCAACGGCAACGCCGCGATCGTGCAGCGATTGATTGTCGCGGGCGCGGACGTCAACGGGGCGACGCCGGGCGGTGAAACGCCGCTGATGATGGCGGCGCGCACTGGCACTCCTGAGATTGTGAAGGCGCTCCTCACGCATGGTGCTGCGGTCGATGCACGGGAACGCTGGCGCGGACAGACCGCGCTGATGTGGGCCGCGTCCGAAAACAATGCGGACGCCGTTCGGCTGTTGCTGCAGGCCGGCGCCGACATCAAGGCCGCGTCGACCAACGGCAAGTTCACCGCGCTGATCTTCGCGGTGCGCGGCGGCCACATCGAAGCGGCCAGGGCGCTGCTCGACGCGGGCGCGAACGTAAGCGAGCGGCTGCCAGATGGCATGAGCGCGCTCGTGCTGGCTTTGTATAACGCGCATTTTGAGATGGCTGCGTTCCTGCTCGATCGTGGCGCCGATCCAAACGCGGCGGAGCAGGGGTGGAGCGCGCTACACCAGGTGGCGTGGTCGCGACGGCCAAACCGCGGCTTCAACCTGGCGGGCGCCGTGCCAACCGGGCGAGTCGACAGCCTCGACGTCGTGCGGAAGCTTGTCGCCAAAAGCGCCAACGTCAACGCGCGCATGACGAAGGAACCGCGCGACGGCAACAGGAACATGTTGAATCGCATCGGCTCGACGCCGTTCGTGATGGCGGCGAAGTCGGCCGACGTGCCGCTGATGCGTGTACTGCTCGACTCGGGCGCCGATCCGACCATTAAAACTGCGGACGGTACGTCTGCCTTGATGGTGGCTGCCGGCGTTGGTGTCTACGGGCCGGGAGAGAGTCCCGGCACGCATGAGGAAGCGCTCGAAGCGGTGAAGCTGGCGTTCGAGGTCCACGGGGGTGACGTGAATGACGCGAACAGAGATGGCGAGACCGCTCTGCTTGGCGCTGTCTATCGCGGCGGCGCCGTGCCAGTGATTCAGTTTCTCGCTGAGAAGGGCGCGAAGCTGGACGAGGCCAACAAGAAGCAGTGGACGCCGCTTCTCGCAGCGGAAGGCGTCGTCTATGCGAGCAGCGGCATCCGTCGCTATCCGGAAGCGGCCGCGCTCATTCGTCGCTTGATGCGCGAGAGGGGCTTGCCGATCCCGGAGATCGAGCGCAATGGCAGCGCCGTTCCGATCGTGAAGGGAACTGCGGCGTCAGCATCTGCCGGCAAAACGAATTGGGATGGCGTCTTCACCGATCAGCAAGTACAGCGGGGCCAGCAGGTGTATCAGCGCGCCTGTGCGGCCTGTCACCTCGACTCGCTGCAGGGTGATGCCGTGTCGCCGCCGCTCCTCGGCAGTGCGTTTCTCGCACGATTCGACGGACAGAGCGCGCACGAGATGGTGCAGAATCTGCGCGCCTCGATGCCGCAGAACGCGCCCGACAGCCTCGGCAACCGTGCGTACGTCGACCTCGTGGCGTATCTGCTGAAAGCCAACGGAGCTCGAACTGGCGCTCTGGAGTTGCCGCTCGATGTGGCGGAGCTGGAAAGAATCGCGATAGTAGCAAACTCGCGATGAAGGGAGCGGGGATCGGGCATCAGGGATCGGGGATCAGTAGCGTTTCGGCAGTTTTTTTGAGTTTTGAGTTTTGAGTTACGAGGAGAATGTGATGCGCCTCCATCTCGTATTCGTGACCGGTCTCGTGGCGCTCGGCGCGTGGACGATCCTCGCGCAGGCGCCGCAGGCACGGCGCGAAGAGCCACCCTCGCCCGCGCAGTTGCGCGACACTGTATCGCGTTTGCGCGGCAACCGCATCGCGACGCCGAACAACTACGACACGCTGACGCCGGAGCAGAAGAAATACGTCGAGAGCATCCTCTCCGGTCCGCGCGCGGACATCTCAGGGCCGCTAGGCGTGATGATGGTGACGCCCGCGCTCGGCGATCTCGCACAGAAGGCGATCGCCTACGCGCGCTTTGCGGGCCGCGAAGGTTTTTCGACGGTTCCGCCGAAGCTGAACGAGCTTGCGATCCTAGTGGTCGCCAAACACTGGTCGGCCGAGTACGTATGGAACGCGCACCATACCGCCGCGGTCCGCCTGGGCGTGCCGACGGAGGTCGTCGAGGCCATTCGCGTGGGGAAGCGGCCCACGGGGATGGAGAAGGACGTCGAGGTGATCTACAACTTTGCCAGCGACTTCATGTCGAAGCGCGCGCTAAGCGACGCCACGCTGAACGCCGCGAAACAGGTGCTCAGCGGCGACCGCGGCGTGGTCGATCTGGTTGGGACGATGGGGCTGTATCAGATCTCGTCGATGATGGTGGCGCTCGATCAGACGCCGCTCCCGCAGGGCAGGAAGCCGTTCTTTCAATAGATCGAAAGGCTGAGGGGGGTAGCCCTTGCTGGACTAACCGACCTTAGCTAACACGGAGGCAATGAAGAAGCCGCACTCCATTCATGCCGCCAAGACGCACCTCGCGATTGGTGGAACAGGCTGAGCGAGGCGACGAGGTGATCACATTTCGGAACCACGCTCAACATCAACCAGGCGAACGCAGGAGACATCGAACGCTTCTTCCCACTCTCCAAGGACGAAGCGGCGGCGGTCGTGTGCTATCGGGAGGCGACCGGTAAGTTCAAGGCCTGGGATGACCTTTCGAAGATTCCGGAGTTCGACGTCAAGAAAATCGAGAACAAAAAGGCCTTCGTGACGTTCTAGTCTGCGGCATCGATGCGACGAGCCTCTACCAGAAGACCAGCCATGGAGTATGGTGCCATCGACCTGCACCCGCGAAGCGGTCCATCCAATTTCGCTTGCGATGTCCCGCCGAACTGTCGAGAATCGACGGCACATTCCCGCTTCGGTCAGCGCGGTCGAAGGGGAGGTGGCTGACTGTCGAAGAGGAGTGTGACCACGGACCGAGAACGGGCGTTCTGCTAACCGCGAAGACGGCCAATCTTCCGATCGTCCGGACTGGTCGGGCAGCCGGTTCTGCACCTTCCAGACCTGAAAGTGGAGGGGTAAACCATGAGTGAGAGGCGTGCCTCGATCGTAATCGGGTGGCTCATGACGGGGCTGGTCGCCCTGCCGTCGACGGTCCACGCGCAAGGGGCCGTGCTGGCGACGGTGACCGGAATCGTGCAGGACTCCTCGGGAGCGGTGCTCCCGGGCGTGACGGTGGAAGTGTCGAGCCCGGTGCTCATCGAACGGGCGCGCGCGGCGGTGACCGACGCGACGGGCCGCTACCGCCTCACCAACCTCCCGGCCGGGACCTACACGCTCACCGCAGCGCTGCCCGGGTTCAACACCGTGCGCCGGGAGGGACTCGAGATGTCGGGATCGTTCACGGCGACAGTAAACCTCAGTCTGCAGGTGGGCACCCTCGAGGAGACGGTCACGGTCACCGGGGAGGCCCCGGTCGTGGATGTGTCGAGCGCGCAGCGCCAGCAGGTCATCAATAACGAGGTGATGGCGTCAATTCCGGCCAGCCGCTCGTACGAGGGCCTGGCCGCGCTCGTGCCGGGGATCCAGTTGGCCACGACCAACCAGAACGTGGGTGGGATTCAGGGGCCAGTGCCGCCGTACTTCACCGGACACGGCGGGAGCAACTTCGAAGGCCGGCTGCGGATCGACGGGATGACGACCGGCGGCTCCACCGGCGGCGTCTCGCTCATGGCGCTCGATACGAGCAACGCGGCCGAGGTCACGGTGAGCACGACCGGGGGCCTGGCCGACGCGGAGAACGGGGGGGCGTCGATCAACATCGTGCCGCGCACGGGCGGGAACACCCTGTCGGGCACCCTGTTTGCCATGGGCGCGGGCGACGGGATGCAGAGCGACAACTTCACGCAGGAGCTGAAGGACGCCGGCCTGCGGTCCCCATCGAAGCTCGACAAGGTCTGGGACGTGAACTTCTCGATGGGCGGACCGATCATGCGGGAGAAGTTGTGGTTCTTCGGGACCCTGCGCAGCATGGGGAGCTTCCTCTCCATCTCGGACACCTTCTACAACCGGAACGCGGGCAATCCCAACCCGGCCTTCTGGTTCTACGATCCGGACCTGAGCCGGCGGGTCCTCAACGACCAGAAGTGGTTGGACGAGTCGTTGCGGCTGACGTGGCAGGCGACGCCGCGCAACAAGTTCACGGTTTTCTGGAACGAGCAGCAGCAGAAGCGAGGGCAGGAGGGGGGCGGCAGCCCCACGACCTCGCCGGAGGCGAGCGAAGGGACCAAGGTCCCGGCAGTCCGGGTGTACCAGGCCGTGTGGACGGCGGCGGTGTCGAACCGCCTGCTGGTCGAGGCGGCGTTCTCGGGCCTGGGCGCCCTCTACAGCCGGGAGAAGCCGGGCAACAACAAGGACGTCCCGCTCATCCAGGACCAGACCGGGCCGATCACGTTCGGATCGCACGAGTGGCGGCCCACCGTGTCCTGGACGCCGCGTGCGCGCGCGCACCTGGCGTACGTGACCGGTTCGCACAGCACAAAGGTGGGCTTCGACCACTACATGAACCACGCGATCCGCACGTGGGAGACCAACAACCTGGATCTGCGGTACCGGGTTCAAAACCGAATACCGAACCAGATCACGATGTTCGCCGGCGGCCACAGCGAAGACGCCACGGTGCGAGGCGGGGCGTTCTACGGGCAGGACGAGTGGACGCGGGACCGGTTCACGTTCCAGGGCGGGCTGCGGTTCGACTACGGGAGCAGTAGCGTGCCGGAGCAGCAGGAGGGGCCGTCGCGCTGGTTCCCGAATCCGATCGTGTTCCCGGCGCAGAAGCTGGTGACCGGTTACCGGGACTTCAGCCTTCGGGGAGGCCTGGCGTGGGATGTGTTCGGCGCCGGGCGGACATCGGTGAAGCTGAGCGGGGGCAAGTACATCGAGACCGTGCAGTGGGACGGCATCTACATCGACGCCAACCCGATGCGCGCGCAGATCGGGGGCGGGAGCCCCCCGACCGTGACCCGGTCGTGGACCGATCGCAACAGCGACTACGTCCCGCAGTGCGACTTCCTGAACTCGCAGGCCAACGGCGAGTGCGGGACGATGTCGAACGTGAACTTCGGGCAGGTCCAGACGCCCTCGAACACCTACGACCCGGACATCATGGGCGGCTGGGGGATCCGACCCCGGCACTACCAGGTCAATATCTCGGTGCAGCAGGAAGTGCTCCCCCGCGTCTCTGTGGAGGCGGGCTATAGCCAGCGCTGGTTCCCGGGTTTCGTCAGTTCGACACCCGGCGGCGCCACTGACTTCACGACGACCGACAACCGGGCGGTAACGCCGGCCGACTACGATCCGTTCAGCATCACGGCGCCGTCGGATCCGCGCTTGCCTGGGGGCGGGAACTACGTGATCAGCGATCTGACGAACATCTCGAACCAGGCGTTCGGGAAGACGGACAACTTCGTCACGCTGTCCCGGAACTTCGGGGATTCGACGAACTACTGGCACGGCGTCGACGTGAACGTCAGCGCGCGGACAGCCTTCGGCCTCGTCCTGCAGGGCGGGACGAGCACGGGACGCCGGGTGTTGGACGCCTGCGACCTGATCGTCGACGACCCGAGCCGGCGGAACTGCGCGGTGGAGTACCCGTTCCTGACCGACATCCGCGGGCTGGCGTCCTACACCGTTCCGCGCATAGACGTGCAGGTGGCGACGTCCTGGCAGAGCAGGCCGGGGCCGGAGATCTTGGCGAACTGGGCAGTGCCGAACTCGGTGATTCAGCCGTCGCTGGGACGCCCGCTCTCTGGCGGTCAAGCCAACACGAACGTGAACCTGCTGAACCCGGGCCAGATGTACGGCGACCGCATCAACCAGCTCGACCTGCGGTTCGGGAAGCTCCTGCGGTTCGGCCGGACACGGACCATTGTCGGCGTCGACATCTACAACATCACGAATTCGAGTGTGACGCTGACCTACAACAACACATACGGGACGACGTGGCTGCGGCCGACCGCGTTCATGCCGGCCCGCTGGGTGAAGATTACCGGCCAGTTGGACTTCTGAGCTCTCAACACGCCTGGAGGTTCGTACGCGGGGTCACGCCGCAGCGGCGTGGGCCCCGCCATCGAGTGGCATAGCTCGACTCGAGGTCCTGAGCGGCCCCCGTTCTTCGGTGCCGACTGGATCGAGGGGCCGGCGACCTGCGCTATGCTCTCCCGAGGGTCATGGAAAAGCTGGTCCCGGCGCCTGGCCTCGGGGCGGCATGTCGTGTCGGACGCTCGGCGATCGTCACTCTGGCAGCCTTCCTCTGCCTGGAGATCCCGTTCGGTGCCTTTTCTCAACAGACCCTTCCATCCTCCGGCGCGTCGGTCCCCTCCAACATCCCCTATGCCGCTGCGCGGTCGATTCTCGACGCGATTCCACCGGCTCGGCTGCCCGCCGAGCTGAAATCCAAGGCTCCGTCGGAGCTGCCGCCCGACTGGCCGGCCTGGGTCTCGGCGCGTGACCGGGACATCAGAGCACGCCTCGCCGCGGGCGACGAGGACTCTGTCCTCAATCTCGTCCTCTTCGGCACCATATTCACTGACCGGTCCCCGCTCACCGAGCGTGACATCGCCGCCGCCGGCGGTGGGGCGACAACCGATGCCGTGCGGTCGCGGATCGAGGACCTCATCGACGCCCTATCGTCTCCAGGGGGGAATGAGCGGCTCGAGTTCGCCCGCGTCGTCGCCGGACGGCAGTCGATCGATTTCGCCGCCACGGACGCCAGGCGGCGGCTCCGCGAGTGGCTCGCCGCCGGGACGGCACGCGTGATCGCCGAGTACGGCAGGCAGGTCGATCTCGTTCGCGAACAGGCCGTGAGCGACGCGTCGCGGTCGACGCTCTTCCAGGACCGCGGGCTCTCCTCGGACACTTCGATCTATCCCGGCTTCGGCGTCGAGCAGTCGCTTGCGGTCCTTCTGACCAACGGGCTGCTGGCCGCTGGCAGCGTCCGCCGCGTTGGCATCGTCGGGCCTGGCCTCGACTTCGTCGACAAGCGGCAGGGCACCGACTTCTATCCGGTGCAGACGATCCAACCGTTCGCCGTCGTCGACTCCGTGCTCCGGCTCGGGCTCGCCGAGCGGGGCCAGGTTCGCGTGACGACGTTCGACGTGAGCCCGAGGATCAACCACCACCTCGAGGTGGCCAGACGTCGGGCTGAAGACGGAGAGGCCTACGTGCTCAACCTGCCGCGGCGGCTGGACCTCTTTCCCTGGTCGCGGTACCTGGTGGCTTACTGGGAGCAGCTCGGCGATCGGATCGGGACGGCCGCCCCGCCGGTCGCCGTCCCGCCCGGGACCGCCGACCTCGTACGGATGCGGGCAGTCCGCGTGCGCCCCGACGTCGTGCAGGCGATTGCGCCCGAGGACCTCGACATCGTGCTGCAGCGGATGGAGCCTCTGCCCGCCGGCGACCTATTCGATCTCATCGTCGCCACGAACGTGCTCGTGTACTACGATGTCTTCGAGCAGTCGCTGGCGCTCGCCAACGTCGCGGCGATGCTGCGGCCGGGCGGTGTGTTCCTCAGCAACCAGGCGGTCGAGCCGCTGGGCGGCATCCCGATGGAGTCCCTCGGACACGTCGACATCCCGATGGAAGATCTCTCCGCATCGACCGACGTTTCGCAGTCCACGGGAGACCGGTTCTTCCTGTACCGGCGCCGGTAGTCGACGTCGCCTGGCACGCCACCGCTACACGCGTCCGCCGACGTGTGCCTATCGAAAAGTCGATACGAAGACAATGCAGGCGGTTTGATGCCCGCCCTGTGCCTATCGAAAAGTCGATATAAGGACAGGGCACTCCATTTCGAAGCCCGCAACCCGCGTGTGAGTCCTCGCCGTGCGCCCGACGATGCTCTCGAGATCGCAGACATCGGCAGTAATTCACCGCAACACAGACGCGTTCAACAGACGGGTGTGCGGCCGGCTGTCGCTGTGATCTGCGCCGAGCGACGGCTACGCCGCGATGCGGTCGTAGCGGTGGTGCAAACCGCCGACTTCTGGAAGGGCGACAATGCGGCCGGCGGACGGCGGTGTGACCAGGCGCGGGGTCGGCGTGTCCTTGCGATCTCGTCCGTCCTTCGTCCGACCGGTTTACTCTGTTCGAGATGCTGACAGGCCGGCTGCCGTTTGCCGGCAAATCGGCACAGGCGATGATGCTTGCGATCAGCACGCAGCCGGTCCCGCGCATTCGCGACGTGCGGTCCGACATGCCCGAGGTGCCGGCCTCGATCGTGGATCGCGCGCTCGAGAAGGATGTCGCGCGCCGAACGCTCTCTGCAGCCGACATCGCGTCTCAGATCGCCGACTGGCAGGCGCGTTCGTCTGCGGCTGCCGCCGTGAGCGCGGCAGTGTCTGGCGCGACGCCAGCCCGCTGGTGGAAGGCCGTCGCTGCCGTGGCGATAGCCGGCGCGGTTCTCACGGGGGCCTGGTTCGTGCGCCAGAACGAACGCACGCGATGGGCGCGCGAGGAAGCGCTGCCGGAGATCGAGCGCCTTGTGAAGGCAGCTGCTCAACGGCCGCTTCGATTTCTTCTATCCCGTAGATAGGATGAAGCGGCTGGTCTCCTGAGCGAGGTGGTAGCTTGCGCTCCACGTTGCTGAAACGCGCTCTTGAGGCGCAAGGAGAAGACCAGCCATGGAGTATGGTGCCATCGACCTTCACAAGAAGGAAAGCCAGATTCGAATCCTGACGGAGGATGGCGAGATTGTCGACCGCCGGATCGCGACGACGCGCGAGCGCTTGACGGCGGTGTTTTGGGGACGGCCGCGCATGCGCATTCTGCTCGAGGCGGCGACCGAGAGTGAGTGGGTCGCGCAGCACCTGGAGACCCTCGGCCATGAGGTGATCGTGGCGGACCCGAATTTCACTGCGATGTACGGCCATCGCAGTCGCCGCATCAAGACGGATCGGCGCGACGTTGCGGCACTCGCCGAGGCCTGTCAACGCGGGGTGTATCGAGTCGCGCATCGGCGATCGGCAGTGCGGCGGACGGTCCAGGCGCAGTTGAACATTCGTCGCGAATTGACGGAGGCACGGACGCGGGCGATCTCGCTGACCCGGGCCATCGTGCGCGGCGGCGGCTTTCGGATCCGAAGTGGGAGCACCGGCAGCTTCCTCACGCGCGTGGCTGCGCTCGATCTTCCCCCGTCCATGACCGACACGCTCTCGCCCTTACGGCGCGTGATCGAGCTGCTGAATACGGAGCTCACCACGGCGGATGAGACATTTCCAGCCACGTGGTCAAAGACCTCGTGGTCAGGCGTCTGACGACGCTGCCGGGCATCGGTCCGATTACCGCCAGCGCGTATGTCGCCGCGCTGGATGACGCGGCGCGCTTCGGTGGGGCGGCGCAGGTGACGAGCTATCTCGGTCTGGTCCCGCGCGAGTACAGCTCGGGCGAGCAGCACCGGCGCGGGCACGTGATGCGTAGTGCGCATCCATATGTGCAAGCCTTACTGGTGCAAGCGGCGTGGCGCATCGTGCGCGTGAAGGACCCGCGTACGGCGGCGCTCCGTACGTGGGCCGACGCGATTGCGCGACGGCGTGGAAAGAAGATTGCCATGGTCGCCTTGGCGCGACGCCTGGCGCGGCTGCTCTTTGCCATGTGGCGCGACGAGGTCGCGTATGACCCGGCACGGATTCGGTCGTCGCCGCGGACGTCAGTCGCCGCGAGTGATGACGGTGTCACGCAATCAGCCGTGAACGGCTAACGAGTGGGAAGTCGTCAAGCTGGAGGAGTCAGCGCGCTGGGACAGGTGTGCCTCGCCAATATTCCAACCGTCCGCGATTCAGCCACACATTCGTTGGTTGCTGTCGCAGATCAAACGATGTCGGCTGAACAGTCGGATGTCGCTGGTTCCGGTTGTGATCGGTGACGGGCAACGGTCTCACTCTCGTCACCGGTCGCCGTTTGTCCCGTGTGAACAGAACGAATCGATCATGCCGTGGGTCGACTCCAGTTCTCGGCGGCGCGCGGCCGGTGCTCTGTCGCATGTGTGTGCGGTCGCGAAGAGGATCCTGGGTGCAAAGGAAGCCAAGACAGGGACGTCGGGCCGAGGCACGCCCATCTAACGCCACGTGTTGCCGCGCCACAGTCGGCCGGTCGAACACAATTGGGCAACACAAGCTCGGAGACCCGTCGACGAGGTCATCGCCCGACACATCCGGTGACAGCACTTGGGTATTGAATTCGAGCTGGCCGATGTGATTCGCGAAGAATGTGCGCCAGGTCTGAGACGGTCTCTTCGGCCGTTCTCGCAAGTATCGCGACACCGTGCGTTCTGAAGCGACGACTCCGAGCTTGAGCAGTTCGCCGTGAATTCGCGGCGCGCCCCACAGTCGATTCTCCTCAGCTAGGCGCCCGATCAGTTCGCGGCACCGCGAATCGATGCGTGGTCGGCCCGGACGTCGCGAACGGCGCCACCAACGGCGAACACACCGATCGCGGTGCCACCGATCGACGGTGGCCGCCTGAACCAGCACCAGCACATCGCGCCACCGCGGCCACACGCGTCGCAGCATCAGCCAGGGCAGACGGTCAGACGGTCGAAAGCGTCGATTCGACCGCGTCCGGACGGCTAATTGATGGCGCAGGGCCAGTATCTCGAGCAGAAGGTCTCGACGAGTCGACAAGGCGAATCGGATCGCAGCGAGGCTGCGAGCGACGTGCTTCATCGCGCGATGCAACACCCACCTACTATGCCACTGCCAATAGACTTGGCTGGACGCGATAATGGCGAGGGACAGGATCTCTCGGTGCTCCCGGGCGCCTTCAGGCGGACGGCATCAAGCCGAAGCTGCGGATCACAGCTTGAACACGCGCTCGGCGTTGGTCTGATAGAACGCCTTGTGGTCCTCGTAGCTGAGTGGGAGCGCGTCCGTGACGTGGACCTCTTCCGGGACGAATTGATACGGATAGTCCATCGCGTACATCACGCGGTCGATGCCCAGGACGGACTGCGCGTACAGAATGGGCGGCGTCCACGCCATCCCGCTGGTCGTGTACTGAAAGTTCTGCTTCAGGTACTCGCTCGCCTTGCGCCGGAGCGGCGGCTGGCTGGCGTAGCGCTTCGAGCGGACACTCGCGCCGTGCATGAAGTCGATGCGGAACAGCCAGTAGGGCAGCGCTTCGCCGAGATGACCGAGCACGATCTGCAGCTTCGGGAAGCGATCGAATACGCCGCTCACGACCAGGCGCAGCGCATGCAAACCCGTTTCGACGGCGAAGCCGAAGACCGCGCCATCGAGGCCGCGATCCATGAAGGGCTTGATCATCGCGTTCGACGGCGTGTTGGGATGCAGATAGATAGGCACGTCCAACGCCTCCGCCGCCGCGAAGATCTCCCAGAACTTCCCATCGTCGAGATACTCGCCCTGCGTGTGCGAGTTGACGATCGCCCCCTTCAGTTTGAGCGTGGCCACGGCACGCTCCAACTCTTTGGCGGCCTCAGCAGGATTCTGTGGCGCGATCGCCGCCAGGCCAGCGAAGCGATCGGGATGCGCGGCAATCGCCGCAGCCAGTTCGTCATTGGCGGCCCGGGCGAGCGACGTCCCGGTGGCGGCATCGAAGATCTGAACGCCAGGCGAGGTGAGCGAGAGGATCTGGACGTCGATTCCTGACGCGTCCATGTCGGCGAGCCGACGGTCGCCCAGGTCCTCCAGTCGCTCGGCGACGGCGCGTGTCCGCTCGCTCGGATTGGTCAGGTAGTAGCCCATCAGACTGTTGAATCCGAGGTCGGTCGAGGCCTGGCGTGCGAGCAGATCGCGGTAGCCGCGGGCGATGTCCTTCGTGACGAAGGCTTCTTCCGCGGCGACGCGTTTGAACGCGAGCTGCGCGGGCATCAGATCGCCTCGGCCGGCCGACGCCTTGGCGCCGCCGACCACTTGAGCACCGCGACACACGCGAGTCCCACCAGTGCGGGAACGATGCAGACCAGATAGACGGCACGAGGGTCTGCCATGGTGGCGACCATCAGTCCGCCGATGGTCGGCCCGACAATCGAGCCGACCCGTCCGATGCCGAGCCCCCAGCCGAGGCCGGTGGCGCGCATCGCGACGGGATAGATCATCGAGGCCAGCGCTGTCAGCGCGACCTGGCCACCGACGACGCCGAAGCCGGTGGTCATCAGCATGGCTGTGGCCGTCCACTCGGAGAGGGTTGGCGTGCTGGCAAACACATAGAACCCCACGCTGGCGAGCAGGAACGCGCCCATCACCAAGACGTGCGGCCCGATGCGGTCCATCAACAGGCCCAGCGCGTACGTGCCGGCGATGCCGCCGAGGTGATACATCGACGCGATGAGCGCCGCCTGTTGCTGCGTGAACCCCGACGCATTCAACGACGTCGGCAACCAGTTGATCACCAGGTAGACGTTGAGCAGGCTGACGAAGAACGCGATCCAGAGCAGCGGCGTGGCGTGGCGCCGGCCGCCGGCAAACAGATCGGCGACGCGCACGGTGCCGTGTTCACCGCCATCGGATTCCACGCGCACGTCATCGCCCACAGCCATCTGCGGCCGTATCTGACGCAGCAGCCGCCTCGCGTCGGCCTGACCGCGCTCGGTCAGCGCCGCAAAGCGGACCGACTCGGGCAGCCAACGGGCGAGCACGACGGCAAGGAGCAGCGGGAGGACGCCGCCCACGACAAACACCGCGCGCCAGCCGAGCGTTGAGATGAGCTGCGCGGCGGCGACGCCGCTGGCGATGGACCCCAGCGAGATCCCGCTGCCGACGAACATCACGACGAGTCCGCGCCGCTTCTGTGGCGCGTACTCCGATGCCAATCCGATGGCGTTCGGCAGGGCACTGCCCAGACCGAGGCCGGTGAAGAACCGCACCACCAGCAGAGACGCCAGCGAGTCGACCCAGACGGTCATCAGCGTCCCGATGCCGAACGCGATGCAGGAGTAGATGATGACGCCCCGTCGTCCGACCCTGTCGGCAAGCGGCGCGAACAGCAGCGCGCCGAGCATCACGCCGAACAGCCCCGCGCTGAAGGTCGGACCGAGCGCGCCTCGAGGCAGATTCCACGTCTGGCTGATCGCCGGCGCGACGTAGGTAATCCCCTGGACGTCGAAGCCGTCGACGAACAGGACGGCCGCACACAACATGAAGGCGCGTATCTGAAACGCGCCGATCGGGTGCGCGTCGATCACCTGAGCGACGTCGATGATGCGGCTCATCGGGCGGCGAAATCGCTGTGGGTCTGGTCGTTAAGTTCGGTGCATGCGTGTGCGGACACCATCGTACTCAGTCGATGATTGCCTGGTAGATCAGCGTCTCCACGCGTTGCATCAGCGCGCTGTCGCTGGGCATCAGTTGCGCCATGATCACGTAGGTGAGCTGTTCCTCCAGATCGACGCTGAACGTGGTGGTGGCGGCGCCGCCCCAGCCGTAGCTGCCAACCGAGTTGAGGCGGCCGAGCGCCGGCACGTTCAGCGTGACCGACACGCCCAGTCCGTACCCGGTGGCGGTGGACCCTGGCGCGATCGAAGGAATATTCGGCGGCAGATGGTTCTGGCGCATCAGATCGACGGTCTTGGTGCCAAGGAGGCGCACGCCATCGAGCTCGCCGCCATTGAGCAGCATCTGGGCGAACCGCAGATAATCAGGCGCCGTCCCCGACAGGCTCAAGGTCCCGAAATGATGGTTCGTGTAGCGCGCGTAGGCGTCGGCGGTGTCGGGTGCGAGCGTCCCGTCCGGGCGAGGGGAGTACACGAGCGGGAAACGCGATTTGAGGTGTGCCGGAACGCCGAACACCGTGTCGCTCATGCCGAGCGGCCCGAAGAGTGTCCGCTGCAAATAGTCGGCGTAGGACATGCCGGAGAAGACTTCGATGAGCCGCGCCTGCACGTCGTGGCCGAGGCCGTAGACCCACCGTTCGCCCGGATCGTAGAGCAGTGGAACTGTTGCCAGCTTGTCCATCTCCTGCGCCAGCGAGTCGAGCTGGCCCATGCCGAGACCTGCCTGGCGATACAGGGCATCAACCGGGCTCTGTCCGAGCCCCGATGCCAGTCCAAGTGTGTGCCGGAACGCGTCCTGGATCGTCGGCTTGCGCGACGGCGCGGCCAGGATGGGGTTGCCGCTGGCATCCGTGCCTTTGTAGACCTTCACGTTCGCAAACTGCGGCAGGTAACGGTCCAGCGGATCCGTGAGCCTGAACTTGCCCTGTTCGTAGAGGGTCAGCAATCCGACGCTGGCGATCGGCTTCGTCATCGAGTAGAGGCGGAACAGCGCGTCGGTACGCATCGGTTCGCGAGTCGCCAAGTTGGCAACGCCGAACGCCTTCTGATACACGACCTTGCCACGCCTGGCGACCGCAACCACGATCCCCGGCAACCGTCCCGCCGTCATGTCGGCCTGGACCGCGGCGTCGAGCCGCGACAGACGCGCCGCGGACATGCCGACGCTTTCAGGCGTCGCGGTGGGCAGATCAGCCGCCGCGAAGGTCATCGAGCCGAACGCCGCTGTAATCAGAATTGCTTTCCAGAACGTTGACCGACGCTGCATACGGCTTCTCTCCTTGCGACGCTTTCGACCACTGCGCCCCGTGCGCGCCGCGTTCGCGGCTGGGTGCGGTGGATCATGGGCTGTCACGATGTGGTCGTCAATCGGTCTTCGTGACGAAGCGGAGGTCCGTCGCGGTTTGGACGACAAATTGATCGCGACCGTCACCGGCCGATGGAACAGTGTCCGGTCGGTGAGCCTCCGATCGGGCCGATTACCGCGGGGAAGCCGGACGATTAAATTTCGAGCAAAACCGAGCCGCGGTCGATGACGTGAGTGCCCCCTCGACTATGCTCTCGTGACGTATGGAAACGCCCGACGGTCTGAGTCGCCGACAGATCATCTCGAGAACGTCTATGGCGGCAGTTGCCGCATGCCTGCCGGGTGTGGCGCATGGCGAGCCCGATCAGCGCAGCAGCGCACCCCGCGCAGCGCGACTCCAACAGTCGGTGTGCCGGTGGTGCTACGCGAGCATCCCGCTTCGCGACTTCTGTCAGGCGGTCGCCAAGATCGGCTTGACCGCGATCGATCTGCTCACGATAGAGGAGTGGCCCGTTGCTCGTGAATTCGGGTTGACCTGCTCCATGGGCTCCGGGCTGGGTGGACCCATTGAACGTGGACTCAACGATCCGGCCAATCACGACTCCATCATCAACGGTCTTCGTGGCGGTATCCCTCTGGCCGCCCGTGCCGGCGTGCCGAACGTCATCACGTTCTTCGGCAATCGGCGCGGACGCAGCGACAAGGAGGCCATCGCCAACAGTGTGACCGCGCTCAATCGCGTGAAGGGTGTGGCCGAAGACAACGATGTCACCATCTGCATCGAACTGCTCAACAGCAAGGTGAACCACAAGGACTATCACGGTGATCGCACGGTTTTCGGTGTGGAGGTCGTATCGGCCGTGAACTCGCCGCGTGTGAAGCTGTTGTACGACATCTACCACATGCAGATCATGGAGGGCGACGTCATCAGGACGATTCGCGACAACCAGCAGTGGATCGCGCATTACCACACCGGCGGGGTCCCCGGCCGCAACGAAATCGACGACTCCCAGGAGCTGAACTATCCGGCGATTGCACGTGCGATTGCCGACATCGGGTTCACCGGGTACTTCGCGCACGAATTCGTCCCGAGGCGGGACCCGCTGGCGTCGCTTCGAGAGGCAGTGGTGCTCTGTGAGGTCTGATCAGCGTCTGCTGTGTGTCGTTGTGATCGGGTTGGCAATGTCGCTCGCGCAGGGACCGGCGTCGATGCAGGATCCGGGGAGGCCGCTCTTCAACGGCCGCACACTCGACGGATGGCGCGGATTCACCTCGCCCACCGTGCCGCCAGGCTGGGCAGTCGTGGACGGAACGTTGGCTCGAACGGGCCCGGGCGGCGACATCCTCACCGTCGACGAGTTCGGCGACTTCGAGCTGCGGCTGCAGTGGAAGCTCGCTGCCGGCGGCAACAGCGGCATTTTCTTTCATGTGGTGGAGACGGGCAGCCAGGTGTGGGAGAGCGGACCCGAGATGCAGATCCTCGACAACGCCCGCCACGCTGACGGAAAGAACCCGCTGACGTCCGCTGGCGCCAACTACGGACTGCATGCGCCGGTGCGTGACGTCACGCGGCCAATCGGTGAGTGGAACGACGTCACGCTGGTGGTGGCCGGCGCCAGGGTCGAGCACTGGTTGAACGGGGTCAAGGTGGTCGACTACGAGCTGTGGAGTCCGTCATGGGAATCACTCGTCAAGGCCAGCAAGTTCGTGACGATGCCCGCGTATGGACGCGGGAAGCGGGGCCGCATCGCCCTGCAGGACCACGGCGATCCAGTGTGGTTCCGGAATATCACCATTCGTCCGCTGTGACACGAGGGATCTGATGCAGCGTCAACCGGAAACGTTCGACGCCATCGTCGTCGGATCTGGCATCTCGGGAGGCTGGGCGGCGAAGGAGCTGACCGAACGCGGGCTGCGCGTGCTGATGCTCGAGCGGGGTAAGAACGTCGAGCACATCAAGGACTATGGGAACGCGCTCAAGGCGCCGTGGGAATACCCGCATCGCGGCGGCCGCACCCTGGCGATGGAGGAGGCATACCCGATCCTCAAGCGCGATTACACGCTCAACGAGAAGAACCTCGATTGGTGGGCGTCTGACGAGGACTCGCCGTACACCGAGATCAAGCGCTTCGACTGGTATCGCGGCTACCACGTCGGCGGGCGGTCGCTGCTGTGGGGTCGTCAGAGCTATCGGCTCGGTGATCTCGACTTCGAGGCCAACGCGCGCGAGGGTATCGCCGTCGACTGGCCGATCCGGTACAGGGACATCGCTCCGTGGTACGACCACGTCGAGCGTCACGCCGGCATCTCGGGCTCGCGCGAAGGACTTTCGCAACTGCCGGACGGACAGTTCCAGCCAGCGATGTCGCTCAACTGCGTCGAGGAGATCATCGCCGGCCGTGTGGTGTCGAAGTTCTCGGGGCGGCGAATCATCCCGGGACGAGTCGCCAACCTGACGAAGAACCTGCCCGGTCGCGGCGCGTGCCAGTATCGGAACGCCTGCTGGCTTGGATGTCCCTTTGGCGCCTACTTCAGCACACAGTCCTCGACGCTGCCTCCGGCGAGAGCCACGGGGCGACTGACGCTCAAGACGTTTGCGATTGTGACTGATCTCGTCTACGACCGCGACCGTCAGCGCGCGAGTAGTGTACGCGTGCTCGACGCGATGACGGGGCAGACGACCGAGTACTCCGCCCCTGTGATCTTTCTCTGCGCGTCAGCGCTGAATTCGACGTGGATCCTGATGCGGTCGGCGACCGACGTACGGCCGGGTGGGCTGGGCAGCAGCTCGGGCGAGCTCGGTCACAACCTGATGGACCATCACTTCCGCTGCGGCGCCAATGGCGACTTCGCGGGGCACGAGGACCGCTACGTCTACGGCCGCAGGCCGACGGGGTTCTACATTCCGCGCTTCCGCAATCTGGGCGGCGAGAAGAGGGAATACTTGCGTGGCTTCGGCTATCAGGGGAGCGCGAGCCGGCAGGGATGGGAGCGCGCGGTCGCCGAGCTCGGCGTCGGCGGGGCATTCAAGGACCAGGTGGCACAGCCCGGTCCGTGGCGTATCGGGGCCACGGCATTCGGCGAGATGCTCCCGAACCACGCGAACCACATTTCGATCGACCCGACGCGCGTGGACAAGTGGGGCCTGCCGGTGCTGGCGATCGACTGCGCCACCGGCGAGAACGAGCGTCTGATGCGGACCGACATGATGAACGACCTGGCGGAGATGCTCGAGGCGGCCGGGGCCACGAACGTCCGTGTGTTCGACAACGGCTACGCACCTGGCATGGGCATTCACGAAATGGGCACGGCTCGAATGGGTCGCGATCCGAAGACGTCGGTATTGAACGGCCGCAATCAGGTGTGGGACTGTCCGAATGTCTTCGTCACCGATGGTGCGTGTATGACTTCGTCCGCATGTCAGAACCCGTCTCTGACATACATGGCACTGACCGCACGTGCGGCCGCGTTTGCCGTCGAGGAGCTCAAGCGTGGAAATCTCTGACCGGATCTCGCGACGCGAGGCGATCCAGCGCGTGACGATGCTGCTCGGTGGCGTCGCGCTGATCGACGGCGACAGGATTCTGGCGGCGATGCCCGACGCGGCAGCCCAGGCGGCTGCCGCGCAAGGGTTCGGCACGTTTACGGCCGATGACGTGGCGTTCCTCGACGAAGTCGCCGACACGATCCTTCCCGAGACGAGCACACCCGGGGCGAAAGCGGCGCACACCGGTGCGTTCATGGCGTTGATGGTGACCGACGCCTACACGCCGCGCAACCAGCAGATCTTCCGCGACGGCATGCAGCATCTCGAGGGGGCGTGCCAACGTGAATATGCCGCGCGGTTCATCCAGGCACGGCCAGAGCAGAGACTCGCACTCCTGCAGCGCCTCGACGCAGAGCGGCAAGCCGAAGTGGATGCGCTCGAGGCGAGGCGACGCTCGCGCGCCCCGGTGCCGCCGCCGCTACCGCCAGACGCGCCGGTTCATTACTTCCGCTTGATGAAAGAACTGGCGCTGCTCGGTTACTTCACGTCGGAGATTGGCTACCGTCAGGCAATGCGCTACATCGAGACGCCCGGACGCTACGATCCCTGCGCGCCGCACAAGCCGGGCGAGAGGATCTGGGCTTCTCACGCCTGAGTGTTGGTCGTGCTGTGGCTATCGCAAACTCGATCCGCGCGAGATTTTACGGGTGCTGAGAGAACTCGGAGGTCCGGCGTCGCCGCCTAGATCCGATGAGATCACCCGCGAGACTGTAGACGTTCACGGTAAGAAGCCATGAGAAGCGCATCTGGGCGTCGACGTACATGGCGATACTGTCAGGAATGTCGTGGGGCTGGACCTCGGCCCGACGGCTAGGCTACTACGCGATCGTAGCGATGGTGGAGTCCGCCGACGTGCGGCGTCGCGACGATCCGCCCGACCGACGACGACACGACTGGGCGCGAGATCGGCGCGTCCTTCTCCAGTGCCAGGTGCGTTCGCGACTGCATGTAGTAGGTCA
>DATLLQ010000071.1:0-7563 GCA_035537775.1 Vicinamibacterales bacterium
CGCCGCTGGCGGGACTCTACGCGGCCGGCGAGGTCGCGTGCGTCAGCATCAACGGCGCGAATCGGCTGGGGTCGAACTCACTTCCGGAACTGCTCGTCTTCGGCGCGCGCGCCGGCCAGGCGGCGGCCGAACACGCCTCGCATGAGGCTCCGATCAGTGCGCACGTCTCTGCGCAGGTGCAGGACGAGCGACAACGGCTCGAGAGAGACGTGCTCGGGAAAACTGGCGGGCGCGAACGACTCGCGGATATTCGCGACCAGATGCAGAAGGCGCTCGAGGAAAGCGCCGGCATTTATCGGGACGGTGCGAAGCTGTCATGGGCGGTTGAGCGCCTGCGCGAGCTGCAGGAACGCGTGACCGATGTGTCGATCGAGGATCACAGCCGCACGTTCAACACCGAGCGTGTCGCGGCGATCGAGCTCGCCTGCATGCTCGATGTCGCAGAGGCGATTGTGCAATCGGCGCTCCGGCGCGAAGAATCGCGCGGCGCCCATCAGCGGACCGATTTTCCAGCGCGCGACGACCGCCGGTTTCTGGCGCACTCGCTGATTTCCCGCACGTCGGACCAGTCGGTCCACGTCGAGTATCTGCCCGTGCGCATTACCCGCTGGCCGCCCGGGGAACGCGTGTACGGGGAGGTTGTGCCCCATGTCGAAACGGATAAAGCTGCAGGTCGCCAGATACCGACCGGAGCAAGAGTCTGAGTCGGTCTTCGAAGAATACGAGGTGCCCTGTCCCAGCGACTGGGTAGTGCTCGACGGTCTGAACCACGTCAAAGACCAGCTCGATGGCACGCTGTCGTACCGGTGGTCGTGCCGGATGGGCATCTGCGGCAGTTGTGGAATGACGGTGAACGGCGAGCCGAAGCTGACCTGTGCCACCTTCCTCGACGACTACGCTCCGGGTCCGGTGCGCGTCGAGCCGCTACGCAACTTCCCGGTCATCAGGGATCTCGTCGTCGATCTTGGCGATTTCATGCAGAAGCTGGTACGGGTCAAGCCGTGGATCGTCCGATCGGTGGAGAAGCCGCTCGCAGCGGGCGAGTATCTGCAGACGCCAGAGGAGATGGATGAGTACAAGCAGTTCAGCATGTGCATCAACTGCATGCTCTGTTACGCCGCGTGTCCGATCTACGGTCTCGATCCGAAGTTCATTGGCCCTGCGGCGATCGCGCTCGCTCAACGCTACAACCTCGATTCGCGCGATGAAGGCGCCGCGGAGCGCCTCGAGATTCTGTCCGAGCACGAGGGCATCTGGGGTTGCACGTTCGTGGGAGAGTGCACCAAGGTGTGCCCGAAGAACGTCAACCCGGCCGGCGCCATCCAGCGCTACAAGCTGAACGCAGCGCTCGAGTCGGTGAAGTCGTTCTTTCTGCCGAGGGGGGCGTGATGGCTCACATCGCCGAGCATTACACCGAGTACCACCCGCGCTGGCTCAGGCCCCATATCTCCACCTACTGGTGGTTGCGCAAGCGATCGTACTTTGCGTTCATCCTGCGCGAGATCAGCAGCCTGTTCGTCGCATGGTCGGTGGTGTATGTGCTTCTGATCGTCTATGCGGTAGGTCGGGGTCCCACGGTGTATCAGGAGCTTCTCGAGTGGAGCAGGCAGCCATGGGTGATCGTCGTGAACGTGATCAGTTTGCTGCTGGTCGGCTTCCACGCGGTGACCTGGTTCAATCTGGCGCCACAGGCGCTGGTCGTCCGTCTCGGTCACACGCACGTGCCGGGCGCCGTGATTTCCGCATCCAATTACGCGGCGTGGGTCGTCGTGTCGGCCATCGTCGCGTGGATCATCGTTGGGGGCTGAGATGATCAGACGCTCAGCGGAGCCGCTGCTGTGGATGGTGTTCAGCGCCGGCGGAGTAGTTGCGGCGCTGGTGTTGCCGATGCTGCTGTTCCTCTTCGGCGTGGCCTTCCCGCTTGGCTGGCTCACAACGCCGTCGGCTGCGCACCTCGCGGCTGTGATAGGCCACCCGCTGACCCGGCTGGCGCTGGTCGTTGTGTGTACCGTGTCACTCTTCCACGCTGCGCACCGGTTCCGTTACACGCTGTACGACGGCCTGCAGATCAAGCATCTCAACGAGATCATCGCGCTTCTCTGCTACGGCAGCGCGGTCGTCGGGTCGGTCGCATCGGCGTATCTGCTCGCCACGTTCTAATCGCGCGCTGAAGGTAGGCCCGGTCCTGTTCTTTGGACCCGGCGTCTGACCCGCTTTGATCAGTGCCGCCTGCCCGCCAAGCGACGGCGCGGTCATATAGAACAACTCTCGTCCATCTCGCGACCACGCTGGCGCGGTCCCTCCGTCCACTGAGATCTGCTGTCGCAGGCCAGCTCCGGGGTAAGGCTGAACGTACACTTCAACGCGGCCAGTCTGGTTCGATACGTACGCGAGCCAACGTCCATCCGGGGAGAGATCCGGGTACTGTTCATTGAAACGCGTCTCCAGGAAGGGACGTGGCCGCCGATCGCCTTCCGGCGAAAGCGTCCAGATGTCGTATCCGGTTACGGGACTTAACCCGACGAACAACAGGGTCCTGCCGTCAGGCGTCCACGTACCAGCCGCCTGGTGAAACTCACTCGACGCAAGACGCTCGGCGGCTCCGCTTCCGTCGGAAGGGCGCCAGAATAGGAACGCTGAATTGACCCGCTCCGCTCTCCGAGTCGGCGTTCGGCGTGTTCGCTGATTGCATGACATCCGGGATCAGCGCGACGGCCCCGCCGGTTGCGACCAACTGCTGGAGATCGAACGGCACGGCCATCAAGGTGCCCTTCCGAACGTAGAGCAGGTGACGGGACGGCAGGTAGCGCGCGTCTGCGCCTCCGTGCACGACCACCTTCCGCTCGCCCGATGCCAGCACCTGCACGACGACCTCGGTGTCGTCATCCCACGTCGGGAACGTCGTATGAGTGATGGTGAAGAGGATCGCCTCATTGCCCGGAAGGATCTGAGGCGAGAGGAACCTCGACTCGCCTTTCGTACTGTCCGGCTTCAAGATGGCCTGCGCAGTTCCACCGCTGGCCGGCACGCGCCACAATCCGTCGGCCCCGCGGGAAAAGATAATCGTGTCGTCGGCGCCCCAGCTCGCACCGAACAGCAGCGTCGTCTCGCAAATCACGGTTGCGGGTCCGCTGCCATCGATGGGGATCTTCTTGAGCGCGCCCGAACTCCAGAACCCCAGCCAGCGGCCGTCGGGCGAGGAGAATGGCACGGCTCCGCCCTCTGTTCCCGGCAGCGGGGTCGCGCGCAGCTGATCGATGCCGCGGATGTACAACTGCTGGCGATCACTGTCGGCTGCGCTGAAGATGACCGAGCCGCCATCGGGCGACCAGGTCATTGCGGTGCGGTTCGGTCGGCCTTCATTGGTGACCCGATCCTCCGGGGCCGCCTGGAGTCGATCAGCGGGCGCGACGTTGACGAGAAACCGCGTCACGGGTGCCGGAGTGTCGAGTGCCGCTCCCCGGCGGCCGATCCAGAAGCCGAGCGCGATGAGAACGGCCGCGGCCAGCGACCCGATCGCGAGGATGCGGCGACTCGAATGGCCGGCTGACGGCGCGGACGTTACTGCAGCCGTCGCATCAGGTCCAGCTTTCAGCGCATCTTCGATTTCGAACCGCACGTCGGCGATATCAGCGAAGCGCCGGTTGTGATCCTTCTCCAGACACCGGCGCAACAACTTGCGAATCGCTGCGGGCACGTCCACCGGGAGCGCCGACCACTCCGGCTCCTTCGTGATGACGAATGCCAGCGTGTCGCGATGTCATCTCCGCCGAATGCGCGCCTTCCGGTCAGCAACTCGAACAAGACACACCCGAACGACCAGATGTCGGCGCGCTTGTCCAGCGCCTTACCGCGCGCTTGCTCCGGCGACATGTACGCGGCGGTGCCGAGGATCAAGCCGGCCTGCGTCATCGCGGGCGTCGTGATCGTCGCCGATTGCGAGTGGCTCGGCGACATCGCGCCTACGGGCTCCATCGCCTTCGCCAGACCAAAATCCAGCACCTTCACCGTGCCATCCGCGCGCACCTTGATATTGGCGGGCTTGAGGTCGCGGTGGATAATTCCCTGCTCGTGCGCGGCTTCAAGCGCTCGCGCTATCTGCTGCGCGATGGGCAGGGCTTCATCGAGTGCAATCGGGCCTTGGCCAATTCGGTCCGCCAAGGTGGGACCCTCGACGAACTCCATCACCAGCGCGCGGACGCCGTCGCCCTTTTCCAGTCCGTGGATGATGGCGATATTCGCGTGGTTCAGCGACGCCAGGGTTTTGGCTTCTCGCTCGAGGCGGGCTAGCCGATCGGCATCGGTGCGCGAACGAGTCTGGCAGAACCTTGATCGCGACCTGGCGACCAAGGTTGGTATCCGTGGCGCACCACACCTCGCCCATGCCGCCCACTCCGATTGGGGCGGTGATTTCATACGCGCCGACGCGGCTGCCAACAGTGAGAGTCACAGCAAGTGGCCGCGATTATAGGAGATGGGTGGGAAGATGCTGCGGAGCATCTCTACGTGCCCGCCCAGGCACTCCGAGTGCTTATCGACGGGAGCTTCGCCCCGGCCAACTAATCGATCCTCCGTGCCTCGGTGCCTCTGTGTGTCGAAATCACGGCGCCTCAGTCGCGTCGAATAACCTTCCCGCCCTTCATCACGAAGTTCACCTTGTGAAGCTGCGTGATGTCGGCGACAGGATCGCCAGGCACGGCGACGATGTCAGCGAACTTGCCTTTGGCGATCGAGCCGATCTGACCATCCCAGCCCAATACTCTCGCATTGACGATCGTGCCGGCCTGCAGCGCCTGTGTCGTTGTCATCCCGGTCTTCTTGACGAGCTGCTCGAACTCGTTCGCTTGTGTGCCATGCGGAAATGTCGTTCCATCCACGCCGCTCCCGACCATCGTCCGCAGCCCCTTCGTCTTCACGGCAAGTGAGACGGCGCGCTCGAAGATCGGAACGATGCGGTACTTGCCCCCGGTATTCTTAGCGTCGTTGTCGTCCATCATCGGCGCGTTGTAGCGCGCCAGCGTCGGGTCGAAGTCGACCTTCTTCTTCACCATCTCGTCGAGCTGCGCCTGCGTCAGCGCGTAGCCATGTTCAACCGTGTCGCAGCCAGCAGTGATCGAGAACTGCAGCCCGTCGCCGCCGAAGACGTGACAGGCTGCCTTCTTCCCGAGCTTGTGTGTCTCTTCGATCAATCCCTGTAGCACCGGCAGCGGATACGTCGTCACGTACCGGTCTTCGCCGTTCGGACCGAACGAGTACGCGCCACCGGGATACAGCTTGATCCAATCGACGCCGTGCTCCGCGGCATCGCGAACAGCCGCGCGCCCTTCCTCGAGCGAGCGGATGACCGTGTCGGCGAGCGGATTGTCCGGCGCCTTCGGAGGCTCGGCACTCCAGCGGATGCCGCGCCCGGACACCTGGAATCGTGGGCCGTCGATGTCGCCGCGGTTGATCGCATCGCGCAGATCGACGTCGGCGTAGCCGTTGCCGTGCGAGCTCATGTCGCGCGCGGCGGTGAAGCCGGCGCGCAGATCCGACTGCAGGTTCTGGACCGCGATGATCGTCGAGCGCTCGCGCGACATCTTCGGCGTCGGGTTGTTGAACATGTGCGTGTGGGCATCGATCAGGCCAGGCAGCACGGTTGCCGTACTGAGATCGATGACTTGCGCACCTGAGGGGATCGTCACGTCTCCCTCTGCGCCGACTTCGGTGATGCGCTCACCCTGTACGAGGATCACCTGCTTGGTCCGCACAATGCCGGTCACGCTGTCGAACAGCCGGCCGGCGCGGATCGCGGTGACGCGTGTCGCGGCGGGAGCACACGGTATCGTTCCCCCTTCAGGGATGAGGCACGGTGGCGCTCCAATCATGCGCCATGGAGCCGGCACTGCGGGTCGAGCAGGCGTTGCTGGAGCCTGCGTTTGAGGCGCCTGCGCGATGAGCGCGGTGCACAGGACGATGAAGCCAGCAGCAACGACAGCGATCACACGACGCATGGGGCCTCCTTGCCTTACCGGTTAGTGGTATGTAGTTGGTGTTGGTGGTGAGTTACTGGTAGTTCGTGGAACCCACGCCACCCACGACTAACCACCTACCACCGACCAGCCCGCGCGGATTATATCGAAGGGGGCTCCCACCCGATGCGGTCACCGATGCGGACGCTGCCCCCGGTCAGGACCTGCGCGAAGACGCCGCCGCTCCAGTCGCGACGCATCGCGGCCTGCAAGCCTGGCAGCGCTTCGTCCATGCGCTCGCAGGGCGTCGTCTCGCCGTCGATGACGAGTCGCGCGTCGCCGATGCGAAGAATGCGGCCGCGGGTGTGTGCGAGGGCGATACCACTGACCAGCAGGTTGGCGCGGCGAGCGGACGGGTCGACGGCTCCGACGAGTTCCGCCATCAGCCTGTCCCAGACTTCCCGCTCGAGCAGCGTCACCTGACGACGCCGGCTGCGATCGACGTTGCCGATAAGGCCACGTCCTGCTTCGAGCTGTGCCTCGTCCACAGGATCCATCGGACCGCGATGCACGCGCTTTACGAAGATTCCGTCGAGACGGCCGGTGGTTGTGTCAGACATTCAGGATTTCGTAGCACTGCTCGAGGCTCTTGATCGGATCGCGCCCCGGCCCGGGACGATGCTCGTGTGCGACGAAGCCGGTGTAGCCGAGATCCGCGATGGCGTTGGCGATGAAACGGTAGTTCAGCTCCTGCGTGTCGTCGATCTCCTGGCGCGTGGGAACGCCGGCCGTGTGAATGTGGCAGACGAGATCGAAGTTGTCGCGGAGGTTGCGGACGACGTCGCCGTCCATGATCTGCACGTGGTAGATGTCGTACACCACTTTCACGCGTGGTGAGTTGACCTTGCGGCAGACGTTGAAGCCCCAGTCGAGATGGTTGAAGACCTGGTCGGTCCGCTGATCGGCGACGACCTTCGAGTTGGTGATCTCCATGCAGAGCGTGACGCCCTTCTGCTCGGCGTAGCCTTTGACACGACTGAGGATCGCGATGGCGTTGTCGGCGGCCTCCTCGCGCGGCATGCCGCGCCGCTCTCCCGGCATCGCGATCAGATTGGGACAGCCGGCGGCTGCGCATGCGTCGATGCCGGCATGGAACGCCGCCTCGAACTTGTCGTGCAGCTCCTTGCGGATCAAACCGTCCTGAAACGACGTGCCCGCGCCGGTCATCATCGCGGGCGCCAAGCCGTACTGCTTGAGGATCGGCACCTGCTCGGGGGTGGGGAGGTCGACGCCCTTGAAGCCGATCCGCGCCAGGATCTTGCAGCGCTCTTCGAACGAGAGTGTCGATCCGTTACCCCACACCGACGCCATGACGCTTTGACGGATAGGTGCGCGTTTGCGTGCTGCCGGTGCGCCTTGAGGCGCGGCCTGCTGAGCGAACGCCGGCGCCGCCGCCAGAGGCGCAGCCGCCATGCTGGCAAGGAAGTCTCTTCTCTTCATGCGGGGAAATATACAGCACCGGACGGACACTTCATCGTCCGCTGACCGCCGGCGCAGAGACCGTCCCACCAAACGCTGGCCGGCCGCCGAGTGATATCAGAAAACTGTACGT
>DATLLQ010000072.1:0-4569 GCA_035537775.1 Vicinamibacterales bacterium
GACGACATCGAAGTTCTCGAGCGCGAAGCCAATCGGGTCCATCGTCTGATGGCAGCTCGCGCAAACGGGACTCGTGCGGTGCTGCTCCATCTGCTCGCGCATGGTCTTCGGAGCGCTGCCCGGTGGGTCGGTCTTCAGCGCCGTGTCCAGATTCGCCGGCGGTGCAGGGGGAGGAGTGCCGACGATGTTCTCGAGCACCCACTTGCCGCGCAGCACGGGTGATGTCGTGGTCGGATGGGATGTCGCCAGCAGAACGGCTCCCTTCCCGAGCAGCCCGAAGCGTGCGGGGTCGCTCATGCGCACGCGACGGAACTCGCTTCCGAAAACGCCGTTGATGCCGTAGTGGCGAGCGAGCCGTTCGTTGACGAACGTGTAGTCGCCGTTCATCAAGTCGAAGACGCTGCGGTTCTCTCGCAGCACGCTCTCGAAAAAGAGCTCGGCCTCACGCTGAAACGCCTGACGAAGGTTGTCGTCGAAATCCGGGAACAGGTCGGAGTTCGGGATGATGCCGCGAAGGTTGCGCAGGTGCAGCCACTGTCCGGCGAAGTTCTTGACGAATGCGGATGAACGCGGGTCGGCGAGCATCCGTCGCATCTCCTCCCGGAGCACCGCAGGCTGACTGAGCCGGCCCTCTCGCGCGACGCGCAGGAGTCGATCGTCGGGGAGCGTGCTCCACAAGAAGAAGGAGAGACGCGAGGCGAGCTCCGTATCGGTGATGCGATAGGCGGCGCCCACCGCGACCGCTACCGGTTCGGCCTCCGGGCGAAACACGAACGAGGGGCTTGCGAGGATGCGCCGCAATCCGAACTGCACGCCAGTGCTGAACGAGCCGTTCGATCGGCCCTGATCGTAGGACGACATCAAGTCGGCAATCTCGTTGTTTGCGATGGGACGGCGATAAGCTCGACCCGCGAGTGTGGACAGGATCCGGCGGGCACAAGCGGCCTCTTCAGCCGCGCTCGCTGGCTTGCAGGCAAAGACACGCGGGCTGGGTGGCGTCTCTGCGCCCTTCGCATTGAAGGGCCCCTGGATGCTGATCGACAGCACGTGTGGCGCGCCTTCTGCGTCGAATGGATTGGCGAAGTCGCGAATGAAGCGCTGCAGACGATGAGTTTCGAACGCGGGCGATGTCTTCTCGAGGAAGGCCGCGGCGACGTCGCGCTGGCCCGCCTTGACGAATCTCCGCACGCGCAGGCGAGTCGCTTCGATGTTGTCCGATGTGTCGGTCGGATTGGTCTGCAGCGCGATCAGATCCTGATCGCCGCCGAACGCCGCCGTCAGGATGCGCTCGCCGTCCACGGTGAGCTCGACCTCCTGTGGATCCTCGAGGCCACGCATCGCGCTCAGGTTCGTGCGATAGAGGCGGACCTGGAAGTCGTACTCGGCATCAAGAGGAAACGTGTGCGTGGCGCTCAGTCCGCCGATTGTTCCCAGCGGCAATCCTTCGAGGTGAACGTCCTGCGAGAGATCCTGGCGTGCGGTGTAGGTGCTGCTCCCCGCGCCGATGCGCGAGTCGCCCACAGCGACCGCGCTGATTCGGCGGGCCGCGGCGAGGTATGCCTGCAGCAGTGCAGGCGAGCTGCCCTGAGCATCAGCCACGTTGTCGAAACCAAACGCGGAACCGTCGGGTGGCAAGAGAGAGGTGACGTCAACGTCGAGCGCGAGCAGGTCGCGGATCGCGTTGGCGTATTCGGCACGATTCAGGCGGCGCAGCGTGGACCGGCCCGGATTGCTCGTGCCGCTCTTGTCGAGTTCCCCTTCGAGCCAGGAGATAAGCGCCTTGGACGCGGCCGCTTCAGGCCGACGCGCCCCGCGCGGCGGCATCGCGCCGACGCGCAGTCGGCGTACGACCTGTTCCCATGCCTCGGTATCGCGGCGGACGTTGGCGACATCCAGTTGATCGATTGCCAGGCCACCTGTCTTCAACCGCGCGTTGTGACAAGTCCCGCAGTACTGTTGCAGCGTGGCCTGATGTGTCGCCGCACTCGGCACCGCAGTCGCACTGCGGACGGGCTGTTGCGCGCTCGTGCCCGAGTTCGAGCACACGACAGCCGCGCTCACCGTCATCAGTGCGAAAAGCGTCCGAGTCACTCGGGGAAGTATGCCCGACAGCCGTACTGATCTAAACGTCTTTCGCGTGACGAACAGCGTCTCTAACCAGATTTTGGTAGAGAAAACGTTAATTTCCGCTCAGGCCCCCTGGCCACGGCGAGTTCATGTGATATGTCGCTGAGGGCCCGATCATCTCCACTCGACGGATCTTTCCGTCTTCGATAAGAAACGCCTCAGTCACAAGAATGCTGCTGGGGCGATTGAAGCCCGGGTAGCTGTGCTTGGTGCCATCGGACAGCACGCCCTGATTGACCGTGCCCTGGTCGAACACGCAGTGTGCCCAGACGACGCCACGTTCGACGTCGACGAGCGGGTAGCGGCGCCCGTGGATGTTCTGCACGACGTAATACAGCCCCATCTTGAATTGAGACAGGCAGTCCATGGAGAACAGGTTGATCGTGCCCGGCTTCTCGTTCGGCGGACGCGGGACGTTGGTCGTCGGCGATCCATTCTCGATGCGATGGCAATCGTTGGTGAAGGGATAGGTGCCGCTGCCCCCGATGCCCTTGCCGTCGTTCTTCTGTAGACCAGTGAAGTAGCCATCGGCGATGGCGATCATCTGCTGTCGTGACAATCGCTGCGCCGGCGGAATCGACTTGAACCAGATGTCCTCCGGCTTGCCGCTCTTGTCCATGCCCTCGATGTTGTTCGGTCCGCCACCACCAGGCTTGAAATACACCGACTCGATCTCGGTGATCCGTCCAAGCTCGATGCGCAGACGCACGCTCATGAGGATCGTCGCGTTCGCCTCGCGCATCGTCCCCATCATCGCGACTTGGCCGGCCTCCGGGTCGGCGAAGACGTGCTTGTAATTGCCGATACCGCTCGCGGTTTTCCAGAAGCCGTCGCCGACCTCCAGCATCTGGTAGTTCTCGCTGTACTTGACGTCCTTCGACAACGGCAGCTTCGACGGATCGTGGGCGACGACGGCGGCCAGGTATTGGTCGATGAGGCCTTCGAGGCACGCGCGATCGCAATTGAGCGGAATGGGCCCGGTCGAACCGCTGACGCGAGCGGTGAAGGAGCCGGTAACAAGAGCGGCGGCAATGGCCAGGGCCGTCAGCGTGAAGCGCATGGGGAAAGCCTCCTTGGTCGCGGGATTCTACCCCACTGCCGGGCTCCCTACACGATCAGTGCCTCTTGTAGCAAGTATCTTGATGTTTGAGATACTTATCAGACGAGTAATTGATGCCCAGAACTTCCAAATCCCGTGCGGACCTTCTGAAACAGCTGGAGGAAACGCTGCGCAAGGTCGGGGCGCAGTCGGTTTTGTTGAGCGACACCGTCGCCAGGCTTGTCGGCGTGAACTCGACGGATCTCGAGTGCCTGGACTTGCTGGAGATGGCGGGCCCGACGACGGCCGGGCGCCTGGCAGAGCATGCAGGGCTGACGACGGGCGCGATGACGGCAGTGATCGATCGACTCGAGGCCGCCGGATACGCGCGCCGGGTGCGCGACGTCGAGGACCGGCGCCTCGTCCGCGTCGAAGCGTTACCGAGAACTTTCAAACATGTTGCCGGATTGTATCGACGGCTGGCCGACAGTACGGCTCGCCTGCACGAGGACTACGACGATCGCCAGCTGACGCTGATCGTCGACTACCTGACCAGGGCGTTGGCCCTGGCAGCTGATCACGTGGCCTGGTTGCAGACTCAACGACCATTGGCGCCGCGCAAGGCGCATCGCCCGCGACGCGCTCGACGAGTCGTACCGCCGCCGCCCACGGCGCACATCCTGCGGAACTGACCGACTGGACGGAACGACGTTCATACGCACACCGTCCTAAACCAGTGCACGGCTGCACGCAGAAGGAACTCCACGCACATGCCCGATCGCAGATTTACCAAGCAGTTCATGACGGCGGCAGCCTGCCTGCTGTCATCTGTTCTCATCCCGGTCTCCGCCTGGGCGCAGGCGCAAGCACCGACGCCGACGCAAGCGCAACAGGCGCCGCCACCCATACCGCCGGGTCCGTTGACGCTCGATCAGGTCCTGTCGCTGGCCGAGCCACGCAGCGAGGCGGTGTCGATTGCCGTTGCAGCCGTGCGGCGAGCCGAGGGCGATCAGGTTCGCGCGCAGAGCGGCCTGCGTCCCCAGTTGTCCGCGGCGGCGAGTTACGACCGCGCGCTCGCCTCTGAATTCGAGGGCGTGTTCGACAGCACCGACACCGGACCGGCGTGTCCGAAATTCGCGCCCAACCCGATTGCGGGTATCGATGCGCGTGTAGCGGAAATCGAGCGGGCAATCGACTGCGGCGCCGTCGGTGGCGGCGGATTCCTCGGATCGGAGGATCTCTCAGATCTGCCATTCGGCCGCAAGAACACCTGGCGTGCGTCGCTTTCGTTTTCTCAGAACCTGTGGTCCGGTGGCCGTAACGGCGCGCAAATCTCGCTGGCGGCTGCTGGGCATGAGACCGCGCAGCTCGGACTGACGACGACCAGGGCGCAGTTGCTGTTT
>DATLLQ010000073.1:0-3751 GCA_035537775.1 Vicinamibacterales bacterium
TCTCGCGCACGATTTCCAGATGCTTGTCCAAGGAGCGCGACGACCGATGGCAGACGGCGAACGACCTGCTGTTTCAACTGCGGTCGGTTACACAGAACCCTGTGGACAGCAGCGCGACGTTTAAGGTTCAAGCCACCTCGATCTCCCGTCCTTCACGCCGTGAGCGCGCTCTCTGGGCGGCGGGCATCGTCGCCGCAGTCCTGGCATCGATCTACGGCACATTCGTATGGAGCCGAACCCAGAGCAACGCTGGCGCCGTCAGCACCGAACTGGCTACGCGCTTCGCCCTCTTCCCGGCGACTGGCACCTCGTTCTACTCCGGCTACGACTTGCCTTTCGCGCTGTCTCCTGACGGGCGCTACATCGTTTACGTTGGCGTTGACGCCGACGGAACGAAGCAGCTCTGGCTGCGCGCCTGGGACTCGGACGCGGCTCATCCGCTGGCCGGCACAATCCAGGCGAGCATGCCGTTCTGGTCGCCCGACAGCCAGTGGATCGGCTTCTTCACGGGCGGCAGCCTGCGGAAGCTGCGCATCTCGGGAGGCCTTCCCCAGACGATCGCGACCGGGGCATCAACGTTTGCGGGCGCTACATGGGGATCCGGCGACGTGATTCTTTTTCCGCCGGGGCCCGTATCCGGTTTGTTTCGGGTGTCCGCGAATGGCGGCCAGATCTCGCAAGTCACCAAACCCGATCGGACGAACGGGGAAGGAGGCCATCTGTGGCCGCGCTTCCTCGGAGACGGCGATCACTTCATCTATGCGGCCGTGTCTGGACGCGGGGAGCCCGGGAGCGTCTACCTGGCTTCGCTCAGCGGGGAGGCGCCGCGAATTGTCAAGACGTTCGAGAGTGCGGGGGCGAGCGCTCTGGACTACGCTTCCGGACACATACTATCCGTCGATCAGGGGGGCGGTCTGTTTGCGACGGCGTTCGACGAAGAGCGCCTGGAGGTTACGGGTGAGCCCGTCCGGATCGCGGACGGGATTCCCATCACCGGGCCGGGGCGTGCGCCGTTTTCGGCTTCTGCCTCGGGCACGCTTGCGTATTGGCCGTACGCGGTTGGGACGCCGGGCATTCTGCGTTGGTACGATCGGCAGGGACGCACCTCGCCGGCGATCGACACGCCCGCGCGGTATCTGGGCTTCCGCCTGTCCCCCGATGCCCGCCAGCTGGCGTTTTCCCGCGCGATCAACGACGGCCGCGCGGATCTATGGGTGCGCGACCTCGAGCGCGGCACCGAATCGCGCCTCACTTCCGACGGCGTCAGCTTTTCGGCCGTTTGGTCGGCAGATGGCACGAGGCTGGTCTATTCCTCGGGCCGCGGGAGGCCACCGGAACTCTTCATCCGAAACCTTCGCGCGACCGGTGACGATGCGGTAGTCAGCATGACTGACGAGCCGGATTTTCCGCTCAGCTGGAGTGTTGACGGGTCATCGATTGTGAGCGTGTCCATCGATCCGATCAATCGCAACGATCTGTGGATATGGCGGCTGCAGGACGGGAAAGCGAACGGCGAACGCCTGCTGCTGAACACCACGTTCAACGAGGGTCAGGCCCGTCTTTCCCCAGACGGTCGCTGGATCGCCTACGTCACCGACGAATCCGGCCAGGATGAAGTGTGGGTCGCAAGTTTTCCGTCCGGCGCGGATCGACGACAGGTCTCGCTGGCGGGCGGCCTGGCGCCCGAGTGGGGAGCACGTGGCACCGAAATCATCTATATCTCGCGCGACAACCAGATGATGACCACGCCGTTCAAGGCGGGTACGGTAGGGAACCCGGAGGCCCTCTTTCGGATGGGCAACCTCCTCGAGCGCTCGTTGATCTTTCCGGCATCGAACGTCTACACGATGACCGCGGACGCTCAGCGCTTCCTCGTGGCGGTGCCCGTCGCCGATCCCACGACTCCGCCGATCAGCGTCGTGCTCAACTGGCCCGCGCTGGTGACGCAGTAGCCTGTCTTACGAGTCGGGCATCAGCATCCGGATCGTGCCGTCCTGCCTGGACGTGATCAGCAGTTCGCCGTCGTTGCCGCGGCTGATGTGCAGGTCGGCGCGGGTGATGGTTGTGCCCATGGTCCGTTCGATGAGCTCCCGCAGCGCGACGTACGTGCGGTTGCCGCTGGCGTCGCGCATGTAAAGTTGAATTTCTTCGACCGGCGCCACCGTCTGGGGAACGCCGTCGTCGGCTTTCTTCATCGCCGCAAGATCCGCGGCGAACAGCCGTCCGCGTACGATGTCGCCGAACACGAACTTGCCGCGAAGGGCGGTAATGCGACCGTAGTACGCAAATCCGCCCGTGACTGCCTGCCCATCGTTGTGATCGTAAATCGCGACGGGGTACGTGAAGCCGTCCTTCGCCCGGCCCTCCAGAACGTCCGGTGGCAGCGCGAACAGCTGATTGAGGGCGCCGCCCGGCCTCGTGACGCCGTTCTCGAAATATCCTTCGCGGCGCATCCAGCCGTAGTTCTCGCCGTTGCGCACGATATTGATTTCCTCGATGTTGTTCATTCCGATATCCGACGCGAACATCGTCCCGTCGGTGAGGTCCCATGAGAGCCGGTGCGCATTGCGGAAACCGTACGCGTAAATCTCGCCGAGCGTCTTCGGATCTTTGTCGGCCGCGAACCGGTTGGTCGCTGGAATCGTGTAGTCGCCTAGCCCTTTCGTCCCTCCGGAATCAGCTGGACTGCGCGGATCGATTCGCAGGATGGCGCCGACGACCGAATCGAGCCGTTGCGTCTGTCCAGGGTTATTCGCCTTCGTTCCTCCTCCGTTGCTGAATCCCAGATCGCTGCCGCTGGTATAGAGGAGACCGTAATCGGGCGTGCCGGGCTTCGAAGTCGGGTTGAACCCGACGTACCCAAAGGGGTGAGTGAGATTGTCCACGATGTGAGCCACGCGAAGTAACTCGCGCCTGGTGCCTTCGAACGTGTTCGCGCCGGGAGTGCTGGTCCGCCACTCGGTAATGACGTTGTGGTACGTCACATCGGCTGGTGCGAAACCAGGAGGAATGAAGTGAGGCGTCGCCGGATTTCCAGGCGCTCGCTCGGCGTGGACCGTGTAGAACAGCCCGTTCCGCGCGAAATCAGGATGAAAGTCGAACCCGATGAATCCGCTCTCGAGCCGGTTGTAGACCGCACGGGGGAAGATCGCGGCGACATTCGCGTACACGGAAGGCGCACCGTTGCGATCGAGGAGGTACAGCAGTCCGCGAGAGTCATTGGCGAACCGGCGGCCGTCCGGCAGGTCGCGGACGAAGCTGACGCGCGCCCACCCGGCCGGCACGACGTCTTCAGTGGCGGGCCTCAGGCCGCGCGTGTCCGGCAGGCGCGCGAAATCTCTGATCTCGACCGTCAGTCCGCGTTTCTCGACGGGCGGCAGCGGATCCGCGATCTGCGCCAGCACCGCGGCAGCCGTTCCGAATACCAGCAACAGTGTCATCATCGCGTTTGCCATCGGTAACCTCCGTCGTGTCGGAAGCGACTCTAGAGTCAGGTCAGCGCGGGTGTCAAGGCAGTACACTCGTCTCCCAATCGAGAAGATAGCCCGAGCTTTGAGAGAAGTCGCCCGACTGGGTGACCCGTTCTCTCGATCGTGAAGATTCTTTAATGAAAAACGCGCTGTTCCGTGGCTGGTCGTTTGCTCCGCCGTCGGCCCATGGCCTCCGGGTTGCCGAATGAGCCGGTGCCTTCCGCGACATCTGTCCGCGGGCGGGCACGACTGCGTGTCGACGATCTCGTCGTGCTCACCAT
>DATLLQ010000074.1:0-3804 GCA_035537775.1 Vicinamibacterales bacterium
GATGCCGCTCGGGGCCGACGCCAATTTTTCCGACGAAGGCATCCTGACCCGGTTCAACGCCGATCTCGCCAATGACCTTGGCAATCTCGTGAGCCGCGCGACGACGATGATTCAGCGGTACTGCGACGGGGTCGTGCCGGATTCACCGCTTGAGAAGCGGGATCAGCTCGACGCCGATCTGACGGCGAGAATCGACGACACGATCGCAGCCGTCGTCAGGCAGTTCGACTCGTTTCAGATCAGCAGCGCGCTCCAGGACGCCTGGGAGCTGGTGCGCGCGGTGAACCAGTACATCGTGAAGCGCGAGCCATGGACGCTCGCGAAGAAGCCGGATGCGCGGGGCCTGCTCGACGCCACGCTGTATCACGCAGCCGATGCGCTGCGTGTCACTGGTGCCCTAGTGGATCCGGTGATGCCCGGAGCCGCAGCGCGGATCCGCCAGATGCTCGGTGTGCCCGAGGAACCCTGGACTGGCCTGAAGGCAGGAACGCTCCGGGCCGGAACCCTGCTCGGCACAATCGAACCTTTGTTTCCACGTATCGAGAAGACGCTCGAGGAGTTGCGCGCGATGGCAGACACGGTTACCCCTCCACCCGATCAGACACCCGCGGCGGCGCCGGCCGCACCGGCCGCGCCACCAGTTGTCGCCGGAGCGGCGCCAACTCCGGACGGCCGGCTCTCGATTGACGAGTTCATGAAAGTGGAACTGCGCGTCGCGAAGGTCCTCGAGGCCGAGGCCGTTCCGAAATCGAAGAAGCTGCTCAAGCTTCGGATCGACGTCGGCACCGAGCAGCGAACCATCGTCGCCGGCATCGCCGAGGCGTATCAGCCGGATCAGCTCGTCGGCCGGTCGATCGTGATCGTCGCCAACCTCAAGCCGGCGAAGCTGATGGGGATCGAGTCAAACGGGATGGTCCTTGCCGCAAGCGTCGAGGGTGGATTGCCGAATTTGCTGGCCGTTGATCCGTCGATGCCGCCGGGCACCAGGGTTCGGTAAAAACTCCCAACTTCCAACCGTGGTAGACAGCCACTGTCACATCGCCGGGCCCGAGTTCGCCGGCGATCTGGACGACGTCATCGCGCGCGCGACCAGCGCGGGCGTGACGCACGCACTCGTGATCCTGGCGGCCGACGACGAGCCGGAGATCAGCCAGGCTGGGGAAGTGGCGTCGCGGTGGGCTGGCGTGCGCTTCTCGATTGGCGTGCACCCGCATGCGGCGGGGAAGTTCGCCGCCGATCCTGACGACGCCGTTCGCCGCGTGAGCCAGGCGATTGACGCGCAGCCGTTGACGCGAGGCCTTGGCGAGATCGGACTGGATTATCACTACGACTTCTCCCCGCGGGACATCCAGCAGACGGTCTTTCGCCGGCAGATTGGACTCGCGCGGGAACGGCGCCTGCCGATCGTGATCCACACCCGGGAGGCCGAAGACGACACATTCCAGGTGCTCGAGGAGGAACGGGCCGGGGATGTTCCGGTGGTCTTTCACTGTTTCACGGGGGATCGCCGGATGGCGCAGCGGGCGCTGGATGCGGGCTTCTACATCTCGCTGGCCGGCATCGTGACCTTTCCGCGGGCCGAGGAACTGAGGGAAGTGGCGCGAATCGTGCCGCTGGACCGCCTGCTGATCGAGACGGACAGTCCGTTTCTGGCGCCGGTGCCGCTGCGCGGGAAACGCAACGAGCCGGCGAACGTCGGACGCGTGGCCGACGTCATCGCCGACGCACGAGGCATCGCGCGCGACGAGATCGTGACGGCGACGGCCCACAATTTTGTCAAGGTCTTTGCGCCGTAAGTGCTGCAGCGACGCGGATTAGGGCTCGCCGCGCGTTGACACTTCTCGACGCGATATGTTGTAGTTGCGACACCATCTTGAATCCAGCAGCGCCTAATCCTTCCGCAGCGACTCTCGCGCAGCTGTTCGAGCCGATTCGCGACGACCTCCGTCAGGTGGAGCGCGAGTTCGAGCGGCACGTACAGTCGCAGGTCAGCGTCATTCCGGCCATCGGCACCTATATCCAGGACGGAGGCGGCAAGCGAATCCGGCCCGCGGTGCTCCTGATGGCAGCGCGGATGGCCGGCTACGCCGGAGACCGCGGGGTGTCCTACGCGTCGGTGATCGAGTTCATCCACACCGCGACGCTGGTGCACGACGACATCATTGACGACGCTGACGTGCGGCGCGGCCGGGACGCCGTGCACACGCGGTACGGGAACCACATCACCGTTCTCTTCGGAGACTTCCTGTATCTCAAGTCGATGTCGCTGGCGTTGAGCCACGACGCGCTCGACATCGTCCGGCTGCTGTGCGACGTCACGCTGCGCATTGTCGAAGGCGAGATCTATCAGCTGACCAAGGCCGGCGTGGTCGATCTCAGCGAAGAGGAACATTTCGACATCGTGCGGCGGAAGACGGCGCTGCTCTTTGCCGGCTCCGCGCGGATCGGCGGGATGCTCGGTGCCACCACACGCGAGCAGCAGGAAGCGCTATGGGACTACGGCGTCAACATCGGGATGGCGTTCCAGATCGTGGACGACCTCCTCGACTTCACCGGTGAGCAGCAGGCGCTCGGGAAGCCGGTCGGCGGCGATCTGCGCGAAGGAAAGATGACGCTCCCGGTGATCCATCTCTACGCCGGCGGCGACGAGCGCACAAGGGCGTTGCTGCGGCGCGTCGTCGAGACGCGCGCCGTGTCCGTCGATGAGTGGCGGGAGATCCGTGCGCTGCTTGCGCAGGCGCGATCGATTGACTACGCACATCGCACGGCCGTTGATTTCGTCGAACGAGCCAAGAAGGCGTTGAACGCGTTTCCGCCGTCTGAAGCCAGGGAAGCGCTGCTGTATCTGCCGGATTACGTCGTCTCACGCGACCGGTGAACCCTGCCGAACGCATCGAAGAACTTCGTCGCCTGATTCGGTACCACGAAGAGCGGTACTACATCCTCGCCTCGCCAGAGATAGCAGACGCTGAATTCGACGCGCTGATGCGCGAGCTCGAGCGTCTGGAATCCGAGAATCCCGACCTCGTCGCGATCGATTCGCCTACCCGGCGCGTGGGCGGGCGCGTGGCCACGGTCGAGACCGTTCAGCACATCGAGCCGATGCTCAGTCTGGACAACGCCTACTCGGAAGACGAACTGCGGGAATTCGACGAGCGTGTGCGCCGCGGGCTCGACGCCGGCGGCATGCCGAGCGACGCCGTCGACTATGTCGCCGAGCTGAAGATCGACGGCGTCAGCATCGCGCTCACCTACGTGGATGGACTGTTCGCGCGCGCGGCGACGCGCGGCGGCGGCATCAGCGGCGACGACGTGACGCCGAACATCAAGACGATTAGGACACTCCCTCGACGCCTCGGGTCCGACGCGCCAGGGGGCCGGATCGAAATCCGCGGAGAGGTGTACCTACCGAGGAAGGAGTTCGATCGGATCAACGCCGAGCGCGAGCAGGCCGGTGAGCCGGCGTTTGCGAATCCACGCAACACCGCTGCCGGTACGCTCATGACGCTCGATCCTGGTCTGGTGGCGAAACGGGGCCTCAGTGCATTTACCTATCAACTCGTCGCGCCGGCGTCGACGGACGCATCGGAGGCAAAGCACTCGGAGATCCTTCGCCGGCTCGCCACATGGGGCCTGCCTGTCGAGGGCCACTGGCAGCACTGCATTGGCGTTGACGCACTCGTCGCCTTCTGCAGCGACTGGGCGGAACGGCGGCGCGGTCTCGACTTCGATACCGATGGCGTCGTCATCAAGGTCGATTCGTACGCGCAGCGGCGCGCCCTGGGTGCGACGAGCAAGTTCCCG
>DATLLQ010000075.1:0-6640 GCA_035537775.1 Vicinamibacterales bacterium
GCGCGCTCTGCTCGCTCGCCTTGGCGTTGAGCAGCACGAGATGAATCGCGACCCGCAGAAAGAGCTCGAGCAGATAGTCGAGGAGGTCGCCGGCGCTCGGCTCGAACAGGAACTCACGCCGGTCGGCCGCCAGTTCCGCGGTCGTCGGAGCGCCCGGGATGTCCACGCCGTGGATGTCGCCGATCGGCAGCAGGTCGAGCACGACAGGCTGCTGCACCAGCGTGTTGACGAACCGGGTCGCAACGACCTGGACTGCGTCGACCTCGCCTTTCACGAACAGGTCACGGACCAGTGACGCGATCGCCCGGGATTCGGCATAGCGGGGCGTGTCGCCATACGGAAACTCGGCGACGAGCTGCCGCCGCGTGCGGGCGACGAACTGCGCCGCCTTGCGGCCGGCGGCAATGAACCGGGTGTCCGAGGGCTTGTAGCGGCCGGCGATCCGGAACAGATTGCTGTTGAGCGCGCCGCAGAGGCCCTTGTCGGAGCCGACGAGAATCACGGCGCGTGTCCGCACCTCGCGCGCGGCGAGCAGCGGGTGCGTGGAGATTGCCTCAACACGCCTCGTCGTCGCGATACGCTCGATCTGGTAGAAGCTCCGCGCGAACGGTCGCACATCGATCGCCGCCTGCTGCGCCTTCCGCATCTTGGAGGCCGCGACCATCTGCATGGCCCTGGTGATCTGCGATGTGCTGCCGATCGACCGGATCCTCCGGCGGATGTCGTGGGTGCCGGCCATGACTCACGACCACAACTGCGCGAAGGAGTCGCCTGCGGCCTTGAGGTCCGCGATCAGGGCATCGTTCAACGTCCGCTCACGGGCGATGCCGGCCAGCAGTCCGGTCTTCGACGCCGTCAAATACTCGGTGAACCGCGTCTGGTATTCCTTCACGCGATCCACCGGCACGCCGTCGAGCAGCCCGTTCTGCACCGCCCAGAGGACCGCCACCTGAATCTCCAGCGGAACGGGATTGTGCTGCGGCTGGTTGAACAGCTCGATGATGCGCTTGCCGCGGTCGATCTTGGCCTGTGTCGCGGCGTCGAGCTCCGAGCCGAACTGCGCGAACGCCGCCAGCTCGCGGAACTGTGCCAGCTCGCCCTTGAGGCGGCCGGCGACCTGCTTCATCGCCTTCGTCTGGGCAGCCGAGCCGACGCGCGACACGGAGATGCCGACTGAAATGGCCGGCCGCGTGCCCTGATAGAACAGGTCGGTGTCGAGAAAGATCTGCCCGTCGGTGATCGAGATGACGTTGGTGGGGATGTAGGCAGAGACGTCGCCCGCCTGCGTCTCGATGATCGGCAGTGCCGTCAGCGATCCGTTGCCGTACAGAGGGCCGACCCGGGCGGCGCGCTCGAGCAGGCGGCTGTGCAGGTAGAACACATCGCCTGGATAGGCCTCGCGGCCGGACGGCCGCTTGAGCACCAGCGAGACCTGCCGGTAGGCCACCGCGTGCTTCGACAGATCGTCGAAGACGATGAGCGCGTCCATGCCATGGTCCATGAACCATTCGCCCATCGCGGCGCCGGCAAATGGCGCCAGGTACTGGCTGGTCGCCGAATCGGCGGCGGGGGCGGCGACGACGATGGTGTACGGCAGCGCGCCGTGGTCCTCGAGGGCGGAGACGATCCGCGCAATCGTGGACTGCTTCTGGCCGATGGCGACGTAGATGGAGTACAGCGGACGGAACGAGGCGTCGCCCGCGGCCTCCGCGGCCGCGTTCAGCCGTGCCTGATTGATGATCGTGTCGATGCAGATCGTCGTCTTGCCGGTCGCGCGGTCGCCGATGATCAGTTCGCGCTGGCCGCGGCCGATGGGAATCATGGCGTCGATGGCCATGACGCCGGTCTGCACCGGTTGCCGGATCCGCTCACGCTGCATGATCCCTGGAGCTGTCTGCTCGACCGGATAGGTCGTCTCGCGCTCGATTGGTCCCTTGCCGTCGAGGGGACGGCCGAGGGTATCGACGACGCGCCCCAGCAACCCCTTGCCCACGGGCACCTCGAGCAGCCGGTTGGTGCCTCGCACGGTATCGCCTTCGCGGAGCCGCGTGTCGTCGCCGAGGATGATGACGCCGACGTCCGTTTCGTCGAGGCTCAGCGCGAGGCCGGTGACGCCCTGGCCGAGGTCGAGCATCTCGTTCAGCATCACGTCGTGCAGTCCTTCGACGCGGGCGACGCCATCGCCGATTTCCCGGATGACGCCGACGTTCTGCCGCGTGACGGCAGGCGCGGTACGGGCGATTCGTTCTTCGATGTCCTGGACGAGCGTGCTCATGGAGGCCCCTTACATCAGCTGGAAACGAGACTCGATCGCCGCCAGCCCGCCTTTGACACTGGCGTCGTACACGCTGCTGCCGACCGTCACACGCAGACCGCCGATGAGGGATGGATCGACCGCGAAGGCGATCGCCAGATCCGGACCATGGCGCTGTCTGAGTCCGCGTTCGAGCGCGGCGCGCGCCTCGCTCGTCAGCGGCAGGGCGCTCTCGATTCGGGCGCTCCGCCGCAGGCATTCGAGCTTGACGAGGCGGCCGAACTTCTTGAGGGTGGCCGGCGCGCCTGGCCGGGGCGAGCCGGCGAGGGCGTCGGCGACACGAAGAGCGCGATGTTCGTCGAGATGCCCCTCGACCATACAGAACCGCCACAGGTCCCTCGCGTCGCGCCCAATCTGTCGCACGGTCTTCATCAGCGATCCCCTCAGGCGGCCTTCGTCAGGCTGTTCGCGGCTTCTTCGGTCAGCCGCCGCTGATCGTCGGCCGTGAGCACCTTGCCGGTCACGACAGCGGTCGTGCGCACCACCAGCCGGCCGACCTCGCCGCGCAGCTCGCCAAGCATCCGGTCGTGCTCCTGCGACGCGGCCCGTCGCGCCGTGGAGATGATCTGCTCGGCCGACATCTGCGCCCGCTTCATTTCCTGTGCGTGGATCCGCACGGCGACGTCATGCGCGTCGGCAATCACCTTCGCCGCCTCCGCCTGCGCCGCGGCGATGGTCTTCTTGCGCTCGTCCGCGATCGCGGCGAGAGCGGCATCGATCTTTGCGGCGTTCTCGAGGCCCTGCGCGATCTGCTTCCGCCGCTCGGCCAGCATCGTCAGCACCGGCGTGTAGGCGAGGCGGTAGAGCAGTGCGCAGACGATGGAGAAGCTGATGATCTGCGCCGTCAGATGCGGCCAGTCCACGCCGAATCTGAGCGCGAGCTCCTGGACCACGGGTTCACCTCACCAGGAAGAGGACATAGAAGATGACCGCCTCGGCGAAGGCGATGGACAAGATGGACTGCACCAGGATCGGTGTCGCGGCGACCGGATTGCGCCCGACGGCGTCCGACGCCTGGGCACCGATCCACCCGACCGCCAGAGCGACGCCCAGCGCGGCAAGACCGATATAGAGGTTATCCATGTGCTTCCGCCTTTCCGTGATGCTGGCAGATCAGCAGCGTGAAGACCGCTGTCAACAGCGTGAACACCAGCGCCTGCACCAGTCCGACGAGGATTTCCAGGAAGTAGAAGGGCACCTGCACGAGCCAGCCGATCCGGGGAAACCGGGCGACCGTCTCGAGCATCGTTTCGCCGGCGAAGATGTTGCCGTAGAGCCGGAAGCTCAGTGACACCGGCCGGAAGAGGATCGAGATCACCTCGAGGCAGCCGGCGGCGAAGAACACGACAATCAGCAGCAGGCGCAGTGCGCCCCGGCTTTCGCCCTTCGGCGCGAAGAGCTCCTTGACCATTCCGATCGGCCCGACCTCCCGCACGCCCCAGACGATCCAGCAGGCGAAGAACACGAGCGCCATCGCCAGCGTCATGTTCACGTCGGCGTTCGCGCCGCGCAGGAGCGGCTCCGCAATCCGGAAGCCATGGTCGGTCTGGTAGCCCCATCCGATCGAGCCCACGCCGGGGATCAGCCCGATCCAGTTGGCGGTGAGGATGAACACGAAGACGCTGGCGAAAAACCAGAAGGTCCGATCGAGCAGCGGCCGGCCGAGGATTCCCTCGAGAAAGCCGTAGAGTCGCTCGACGATCCATTCGAGGAAGTTCTGCGCCCCATCGGGAACCTGTGTCATATGACGGGTCGCGCGGCGGGCGAACAGGATGAGACAGAGTGCGACAATCCAGGTGACGAGCATCGAGTTCGTGATGGGGAACCCGAAGGGCCGCGCAATCTCGACGGCAGAGGAGGACAGCCGGTGCTCCGCGTCGGGACCGGCTGACGATCCGGCGACCAGCAGGGCAAAGAGCGTGGGATGGCAGAAGAACTCCACAGCCGTCATCCGCCAAGCACGAACGCCGTCGCCGCGAGCACCGCGCCGATGCCCATCATGACGACGCCCGTGTGCCAGCCGGAGCGGCCAGTGAAGACGCCGAGCGACCATCCAGCCCCGAACAGCATGACAAGGCCGATCCCCTGCGAGACGCGCAGCGCCGCGCGGGCGTCGCTCATGAAGAGAAACGGGGCGATGACCGGAAGAGTCGAGAGGAATACGAGCAGAAACACACCGAGAGCGCCCATGTAGTCGTCGTAGCGGAGCCCTCCCTGCGGCGTCTCCGGTGTCGCGATCAGCCTCTGACGAACCGGTTCGAGCTCTGGTGGCCCGAGCATGGCGGCGAGACCGCGCGGCAGCAGGGCGGCGATCAGGGGCTGCGCGCGGGACGGCTCGGGCGTCGCGCGGATCGCCTTCAGCACGGTGAGCCCGCGGGCGCGGTCCGCGTAGTTCGTCATCAGATACATCACCGCGTCAATGACGCCCCAGGCGAGATTGCAGCCGAGCGCGGCGAGCAGCACGTCGTGGACGTCCGCTTCACCGGCGCTGACGGTGTCGATCGATGCCGTGATGACGAGCACCATAATCAGACCGAACAGGACCTCCAGGCTGCGTACGACTGGATCGAGAAAGCGTGTGGGGACCACACGAATACCTATCGCGTGACGAGGTTCGAGCGCCTACACGGTGACGGCCCCGCGTGCTGCACGCGACGTGCCACGGCACGACGCCTCATTGCCGCTGTGAGCCGCGGCGTTTTGATCACCGGCGATCACATGGAGTTCGTCGGAGACCGTGTCCCCGTCGTGGTTCGCTCACAACATGCCGTCAGCGGGCGCCGTCGTGGCGGTTCTCATACCGCACGTGCCCGCGGACCGGCTTTTGCTCTCGCGCCCTCGCATGATCGACAGGGTGTGCGAGCGAGTCCGCAGGAGCGTGCGCGCCGGGTCCAGACGTCCGGTCATGTGGCAGGCACGGCTCGCGCCGATCGCGATGACCGCAGCGCTGGGTGCCGCGTGCAAGGAGCCGCCGCCTCCCGTCGTCAAACCGGTCGAGGTGTACACCGTTCCGGTCGTCCAGAAGGACGTGCCCGAGTACCTGGATCTGGTCGGACAGACAGAGGGGTTTCAGGACATCGAGATTCGCGCGCGGGTCGAAGGCTTCCTCGAGTCGGTGGATTTTCAGGAGGGCTCCTTCGTCAACAAAGGGGCGCTCCTGTACCGGATCGATCCGAAAGCCTTACAGGCGCAGCTCGCGGAGGCGAAAGCCGAGCGCGCACGGGCAGAGGCCTCGCTCGAGAAGGCCAGCAACGACGTGGCCCGTTACGAGCCGCTCGTTGTCAAGCAGGCCGTGAGCCGCCAGGAGCTGGACAACGCCAGGTCGGCGCAGGCGGCCGCGCGCGCGCAGGTTGCGGCGGCGAGCGCGGTCATTGAGAAGGCGACGCTCGATCTGGGCTACACGCGCGTCACCTCGCCGCTCGCCGGCCTGGTCGGCACGACGGAGGTGAAGCCCGGAACGCTGGTCGGGCGCGGCGAGAGCACGCTGCTGACCACGGTGTCGCAGATCGATCCGATTCTGTTTCGCGTCGGCGTGACCGAGGCCGACTATCTGCGTGTCGTCAAGCGGTTCCCGGACCGCGTGGGGCAGACACCCCGGACGACGGACATTCATCTGACCCTTGCCGACGGCACGGAACACCCGCAGCCGGGCCGCGTACGGACGGTCGAGCGCGCCGTCAACCCCTCCACCGGCACGCTCGGCGTCGAGATCCTCTTCCCGAATCCCGGCTTGACGCTGCGGCCGGGGCAATACGGGCGTGCGCGGATTCTCCTCGATACCAGGGTTGGCGCGCTGCTTGTGCCGCAGCGCGCCGTGCAGGAGTTGCAGGGCCTGTACAGCGTGGCAGTCGTGGACGGCAAGGGTCAGGTGACGTTTCGCAACGTGAAGGTGGGGCCGCGCGAGGACACGATGTGGGTGATCGATGAGGGCCTCAAGCCCGGTGATCAGGTCGTTGTCGAGGGCGTCCAGGCGATTCGCGACGGCATGATCGTGCAGGCCCGCCCGATGAGTGACGAGACGCCAGTGTCCACGAGCGGCGAAGCTCCCGCCAAGGCGCGCTGAGCATGGCCCGCTTCTTCGTTAACCGTCCGATCGTCGCCATCGTCCTGTCGATCATCATGGTGCTGCTCGGCGTGGTGGCCATGAGCCGCCTGCCCGTCGCGCAGTACCCCGAGATCGTCCCGCCGATGATCCAGGTGACCACCACCTTCATCGGCGCCAGCGCCACCGACGTCGAGGCGTCCGTCGCGACGCCGCTCGAGCAGCAGATCAACGGCGTCGAAAACATGATCTACATGAAGTCCACCAACGCCAACGACGGCACG
>DATLLQ010000076.1:0-2771 GCA_035537775.1 Vicinamibacterales bacterium
GTGGCGACGACGTCATGCGCTCCGGCCGTGACTGTCACGCGCACATCCCAGTTCTGATCCGCGCGGTTTCGTTCCTCGCGTGCGTTGCCCTGCAGCCGCTGCCCTTCAGGTGCCTGGCCACCACCCGGACCTGGACGTCGCGTCTGCACGGCGGCTTCAGCCGCAGGCGCGCCCTGACCGCGCCCGGCGGGGCGTGTCGCACCTGGCAGCGTGAATAGCTGCGCGCGACGCCCATCGAGGCTCACTTCGAGCTGCTGCACGTCGGGATAGACCGGCATCTGCTCGTTGAGGTCGCGCGCCAGTCTCACCTTGATGACGTACTCGCCGTCGACCGGAAACGTGTAACGAATGCGCGTGCCGCCGCGCGTCCCGAACGGCAGACCGGGCAGCTGATGGTCTTGTGCGAGATCGTCGGCGACACGGAAGAAGTCGACGTTTGCCGTCGTCGCGGGAATCCCGATCGCCATGCGGCTGATCTTCTGCGCTACTGACATGTAGCGATCCATCAGCGTCGGCGACACCGTCAGCGTACTGGCCACGTTGTCGAACCCGGAGCTCACGTCGTCGGCAGGCAGCAGGCTCGCCACGTCCACATCCACGTGCAGCAGATCGCGAACCGCGTTCTGATACTCGGCGCGATTGAGTCGGTGCAGCGCCTCGGTCCTCCCGGGGTTCGGGTTTGCGGCCGCGGCGCGATCGATTTGCGTCTCGAGCCAGGCGCTGAGACCGTCGAGCACTGGCTTATCGGGACGCGGCATGCCGGCGGGCGGCATCAAGCCGGCACGCAGCTTGGCGATAACCTTCTCCCATTCCTCCGCGTGCGCCGGCACGTTAGCCACGTCGAGTGTGTCGAGCGCAATCGGCGTCGCGTTGCGCGCCTTCAGCCGCTCGTTGTGGCACGTCACGCAGTAGCGATCGATCAGCGCACGTTGATCAGATGATGCGGACGGCGCCGAGGACGGCGCGCCCGCTGGCGCGCGCCCGCCGTCACGCTGCCCGTAGACGACTGCACCGGTCCACAGAACGGCGCCCATGCATATCGCGAAGATGCCGGCCCGTCTCGCCCGCCGACGGTAGCGTGACCAGTGCGACATCGCTATCCTGCGAGAAACGCCTTGACCACAGCGAGGAACAACTCCGGCGTGTCCTCCTGCGGATAGTGACCAGCCTCCGGGATGGTGATCACCTCTGCGAACGGCAGCGTCTTCAGCTGACGCTGTTCCTCGGGCGTGACCAGACGGCTGCGGCCTCCGATCACGTAGAGCGTCGGCGCCTTGATCTTCTTCACGTAGTCCCAGAGCTCGATCGGCCCGAGCCCGTTCACCACTTTCGGGTCGTACTTCCAGACGACGCGGCCGTTCGCCAGCCGCTTGCTCTCGTAACGAACCTGGTTGCGGTGGACCTCTTCGGGCACGCGCGTCGGATTGCGCCGCAGTGAGGCAAATAACTCCTCTTCTGATGCCCATCCCTGTTGCTCGCGCTCGATGCGGTCACTGAGCGTGCGCGTGGTGGACTCGGGACGCGCCGGACCGACGTCGAGCACGATGAGCTTGCTGACGCGATCGGGATACATCCCGGAGTAGACCTGCACGACGCGGCCGCCGATCGAACAGCCAATCAACGTCACCGGCCCAAGCTTCAACTGCGTCACCAGCGCGTGAAGATCGCTGACGTAGTCCTCGACGGAGTACTCGCCTTTCGGCGACCAGTCGGAATCACCGTGCCCGCGCAGGTCGATGGCGATGACGCGGTGTCGCTGGTTGAGCAGCGGCGCCACGTGATCGTAGTTGTGCGCGGAATGACCGAGCGCGTGCACGAGGATGAATGCCGGCTTCCCGTCGGGGCCCCAGTCGAGATAGTGGATGGTGCGGCCGCCGGCCTTGAGGGTGCCCTCTCGATACGGCGCGGCGGTGTTGCCGCTCGTGGTCAGCGCCTGCGCGTAGATGGCGGGCGGGCCGCCGAACGTCCACGCGACGCCAATCGCTACCGCCAATCTGATCGCAAGGTTGAGTCGCTGTGCGTGCATGGTGGCTTCTGGGATGGGTCGGAGGCGAGTCTCGTCGTGCCGCGAAATCTTGTCAATTACCAGTAATGGACCGATGCTGCCCACGTCGCCGTCGGCAAACCCGACAGCGGCATGGGCGGCGGGGAACGCGCTAGAACCTGTACGAGACCGCCACCTCGGCGATCCGAGAGAGCAGGATGCCGGTGATGGTGCCGAAAGCCGGCCCCGACTGCATGGTCCGCGCAGTGATGGTGTTGGCGTTCAGCAGATTGAAGATGTTCATGCGCAGGGTCGCACTTTGGCCCTGGCGCACGTGGAAGGTCTTCTGCACGTTGAGATCGACGAGGTTGACGTTCGGCAGCCGCCATTCCTCTCCGAAGTTCTCGGCCGGTAGCGTGATCTGCGGAATCTGCCGGCCGCCGGTCAGGATTATCGTCCGTCGCTGTGGCTCGCCGCTGCGGTGCTCGTAGTTGATCGACGTCGTGATGTCCCACGGGAACGCATACGACGCCTGCATGCGGGCGATCCACTCCGTCGTGTTGTCGTCGTTGTTGATCTCGGCATTTGGATCGACGGTGTTCACGTAGATGGTCACGCCAGTCTGGGTGCCGGCGTTGGGAACCATCGGGATGTGCTTCTTGGTGAACGAATAGGACCCGTACATGTACCAGCGGTTCGTCAGCCGGCGGGTCACGGCGAACTCGGCGCTCTTGTAGCTCTGATTGGCCGCCGAATCGTTGACCAGCATCGGTGTCTGGAAATTCGC
>DATLLQ010000077.1:0-5680 GCA_035537775.1 Vicinamibacterales bacterium
GAGGTCGAGAGACTTGAACTCGTCGGCGTAGTTGAAGTCCTCGCCCATTGGATTACCAGACGGATGATTGGTGTGGAGGGCGCTTAAGTTCAACTGATTCGGCCACCAGTCGCGATTCGACCTGCCGCTGCGCGCGGGAGCTGAGAATGGACATTTGCTTTCGTTTTCCATGTGCGTAGACCTCTCGTGTGATTGGAGTGCGGCCCGGTTACTTCGTCCGGGCGATTCTTTTTGTCGGTCTCCGGTCTCCGGTCTTCGGTCTCCGGTCGACCGTTCGTCGGGCGCTCTGCGCGCGCGATCTTTGGCTTGCCTTCGCATCTGCGCGGCGGCTGCCTGAGCGAAGCGCGGCTGTCGATTTGCCCTGGCAATCCGGGCAGCGCCCCCAGTACGCGACCTCAGCCTCGTCGATCTGATAGCCATTGTCGTCGTGCGCCGTGAGACACGGGGCTTTGCCGACCGCGCAGTCGACGTCCACCACGCGCCCGCAGACTCGACAGATCAAATGGTGATGGTTGTCGCCGACTCGATCCTCGAAGCGAGCCGGTGATCCCGCGGGCTGAATGCGCCGAATCAGTCCTTCGGTGACCAGGACGCTGAGGGCGTCGTACACCGACTGCAGTGAAATCGCGCCGATCTCTCCCCTGACGGCTTCGGCCACGGCGTCGGCAGTGATGTGCGGTTCATCCGAGACCGCCCGCAAGACGGCCAATCGCTGAGCTGTTACCTGAATGCCGCGTTGCCTGAGGAGCTCTGCCGGGTCGGTGGTCACGCAGAGATACTATCAAATAATGGAGTCGTTCAAATATTTGACCTACCGCGATCACCCAAGGCTAATCCGTCATTCACCGCGTTGAAGCCGGAGTCACCTCGTCGTCAGCCTTGAACTATGCCCCGCGGCTGGCCGGAGGCACGATGCCGTTCAAGCGCAAGTAGACGACCATCTGCCCATACACGTCCATCGAGTGAGACAGCAGCGTCCAGAACATCCGGGCGCGTGTCGATGAGCCGAGCCACGAGGCCTCCTGGCTCTGAGCAATCGTCGCCTCGGTCTGCTCCTGCAAGAGCGCCGTCCCGTAGTCGTACGACGCCGCCAGCGCGGCGACGATATCCGCCTTGGTCTTTACGCTATCGGCAGTGAAAGTCGGGCCCGTGGCCTTTCCGCCGAGCAGCTTCAGCAGGTCGACGTTGACGAGCGCCGCATGCATGATGTGCTCACCGTAGCTGCGCTGGGCCGGTGTGGACTTGAAGCCGAACTTGTCTTCCGGCATCGCGTCGGCCAGCTTCATCAGGCCGTCCTTCTGCTCCTGCCAGTCCTTCACCAGGTCGCTGAGGATCGCGCCCTGCCCCGCCGGCGCTGGTGCGGCCGCGGGAGCTTCGGACGTCGCTGGAGTTGATGGCGCTTCTCCACCGCACGCCGCGGCCATCACGACGAGTATCCCCAACGTCAGTTGAACCCACAGTCGCATCGTTGCCTCCTCGTGAACGCAGAAGTCTAACAGCGAACCTGCAGGGATCCTTTGCGTTTCGACAAACGAACTGCATAGAATCGCGCGTCTGGACCAGCCAGAGCCGTCCGGTATCGCACAACCCGGCCAGATGTTCGGCGCCTACCGCATCGAGCGCATGCTCGGGCGCGGGGGAATGGGTGTCGTCTTCCTTGCCTTCGACACGACCCTCCATCGACACGTCGCATTGAAGCTTGTGGACAGCCGGGGCGACGACGAAGCGACCAGAGCCCGCGTGCTGCGTGAGGCACGGAATGCAGCCGCGCTGAACCATCCGCATATCTGCACGATTCACGAAGTCGGCAACGTCGGCGGCACGGCGTTCATCGCCATGGAGTATGTGAACGGGCGATCGCTACGCGACGAACTCGACGCCGGCACAGTGTCCCTGCATGACCTCCGTCGTTACGGCGTGCAGGCTGCCGATGCACTGGCGCACGCACACGAGCACGGCGTGATCCATCGTGACTTCAAGGCGGGCAACGCGATCATTGCCGGCGGTCGTCTCAAGGTGGTCGACTTCGGCCTGGCGCGCCGCGACGATGTCTTCCTCCCCGATGCGACGACGGCGGCCTCGATCGTACCGGCAGGAATCGCCGCCGGAACGCCGTACGCAATGGCGCCCGAGCAAGTACGTGGCAGCGCGGCCGATGCACGTACGGACATCTGGGCACTGGGCGTGCTGCTGTACGAATTGACCGGCGGCGGCCGGCCGTTCGAGGGCGGCACCACTGCCGAATTGTTCTCATCGATCCTGCGCGACGATCCCCGACCGCTGGCAGCGACTGTGCCTGCTGCGCTGAAAGGCGCGATCGATCGATGCCTGATCAAGGATCCCGAACGGCGCTATCAGCACGCCGCGGACGTTCGAGCTGCACTCGATGCCCTGGAGGCAATCAGCGGGATGTCGGCTCCCGCACGTCGATCGCTGAATTGGAAGAAGGGACTCGTGGCAGCGGCCGCCGCGTTGGCTCTCACTGCGGGCGTGCTCGCGGGTCTCAACCGCGAGTGGATCCGCTCTCGATGGCTCGCAACCGGCCCGCGCATCGATTCGCTTGCGGTGCTACCGCTTGAGAACCTGTCTGGCGAGGCGTCCGAGGACTACTTCGCCGACGGCATGACAGAGGTGCTGAGCACCGACCTCGCTCGTCTCAGCGGGCTGAGGCGCGTGACCGCGCGTGGATCGGTCATGCGCTACAAGGGCTCGAACACGCCACTCGATCAGATCGCTCGCGAGCTGAACGTCGATGCGCTGGTCATGGGCTCGGTGCAGCGATCGGGTAGGCGCGTCAGCATCACGGCGCAGCTTCTCGATCCTGGCAGCGGGGACCAGTTGTGGACCAATCGCTACGAGCGGGACCTCGAGGACATGCTGGCGCTGCGCAATGAAATCGTGTCGGCTATCGTCCGGGAAATCAGGGCGCAGCTGTCGCCAGGAGAGCAGACACGGCTCGCGACGAGAGGTCGCGTCAATGCCGACGCGTTCGAGGCCGCCCTGAAGGGCCGTTTCCACTGGCTCAGGCAGACTCGCGAGGACTTCGACCAGGCCGAGCGGTACTACCAGTTTGCGCTCGAGAAGGACCCCACCTATGCGCTGGCGTACGCGGGCCTGGGCAGCGTGTGGATGATGCGCGGAGACGCTGGTTTCCGTCCGCCGAGCGAGACGGTGCCCATTGCGCGAGAGTACATGGAGAGAGCGCTGGCACTCGACGACGGCCTTGCCGACCTGCACGTAATGCTGGGGGGTCAGCGGGCCGTGGAGTGGGACTGGCCGGGGGCCGAACGCGAATACCGGCAGGCCGTCGCGGCGAATCCGAACCTGGCAGACGCCCACTTCTTCTATGCCGATCTCCTGCTGACGGTCCTGAACAAACCCGACGACTGGAATCGTGAGATACAGCGGGCGCTGGAGCTGGACCCACTGAACGACTTCAACCGAAGCTACTACGGATGGCACCTCAATTACCTGCGCCGCTACGGCGAGGCAATCCCCATCTTCGAGCAGCTGCTCCCCAGCGGGCCGAACAAGGCCTCGAACCATCTGGGGCTCTGGGGTGCGTATTTCCGGACGGGACGATACGAAGCCGCGCTAGCCGCGGCGCGAAACTACTTCGAGGCGGCTGGTGACGGTGAGTTCACCTCTGCGCTCGGGACCGGACGGAACCGCGACGCCTACCGCGCCGCGATGATCCGCACGGGCGAGATGATGGCCGCACGCAGCGCAACCCGGCATGTGCCGGCTGCGCGAATCGCCAGGATGTTCGCGCATGCCGGCGACACGGACCGAGCAATGGTGTGGCTAGAGCGCGCGTACACCGCGCGTGAATCGACGCTCGCACGTCTGGCCGTCTTCTGGGATTGGGATGACCTGAGATCGGATCCACGGTTCCAGAATCTGCTGGCGCGCATGAACTTCCCGCGGTGAACCTCTCGTCGGTTCCAAGACTGTTCTCAGGGTGAGGCGGGTTCCGTCGTTTCGGAGTCAGCGGCTGACATCGGGACATCCTGAGGCCGTTGAACTCCCGACTCCGCCCACCAGGCGATGAGGCTCGCGCAGCCGCTCAGAGCGGCAAACCCAATCACCAGCGGCAACACCGTACCGTTGTAGCTCTGACCGATCCACGTTCCGAACGCCAGCGAGATGAGCATCGACGTCGCACCAACCACCGACGCTCCAGTGCCGGCGATGTGGCCAAGCGGCTGCATGGCCAGCGCGTTCAGGTTGCCGAAGAGCAGCCCGATGCCGAAGAACGACACCATCAGGTACGTCATCAAGCTCCAGAGCGGTGGATGTCCCGCGCTGGCGCCGGCGAACACGCTGAATACCACCGACACGACGCAGATGCCGCGCAGCGACCAGGTCGAGAGCGCGTGCATGCCGAGTCGGAGAACCAGGCTGGCGTTGACGAACGACGCGCCGCCAATCGCGATCGAGAGCATCGCGAAGTACAACGGAAACCGCGCGCCCAGCGCGTACTGCTGCTGCAGGATCTGCTGGGCAGAGCTCAGGTATCCGACAAAAGCGCCGAACACAAATCCCGACGCGATGGTGAAACCGATGGAGCGTCGATTGGTGACGACCTCACGCAGAGCAGCCGCGATGCGCTTCGCCGAAAACGGGATGCGGCGGCTGCTCGGCAGCGTTTCTTCCTGACGCACGCCAAACCACACGGTCGCAAGCAGACCAATCACCAGGTAGACGACAAAGATGCCCCGCCAACCGGACAGGCCGAGAATCGTCTGCCCGATCGCTGGCGCCACAACCGGGACAAGAATGAACACGAACATGACGAGCGACATCACACGCGCCATGGCACGGCCCTCGAACTTGTCCCGTATCAGTGCGAGGGTGATCGTGCGCGGCCCCGCAACACCAATGCCTTGCAGGAGCCGTGCGGCGAGCATCACCGGGAACGCGCGCGAGAGCAGCGCGAGCAGACTTCCGGCAATGAAGAGCGCCAGCCCAACGTATGCCGCCGGCTTGCGGCCGGCGGCATCCGAGAGCGGGCCGTAGAACAGCTGGCCGACTCCGAACCCGAGGAAGAACAGCGAGACAACCAGTTGATTGTCGTTCGCGCGCTCGACGGCAAGCGAGGCGCCGATCGCTGGAAGCGCAGGCAGTACCGTGTCGATCGACATCGCGGCGAGCGCAGTGAGCGTCGCCATCAAGGCGACGAACTCACCAAAGCCGATCGCCGCGCGTTCCGGAGGGGTCACAGGTCCGCTCAGCATACCGGCACCAGCCGTTGAGCGAAAATAAGGCGAGTGCAGGAGGGCCTTCAATGCGTCGAATCCGGAACCACGTTGTTGCCGTTGTGTTCGTGGCGATCGGCGTCGCCTGTGTAGCAGTCCCCGCCGCGGCTCAGTACCTGCGGTATCCGACGACGGGCGTCCCACGAAACGCCGACGGGACGGTCAATCTGTCGGCGCCCACTCCCCGCGCGGCCGACGGGAAACCGGATTTCTCGGGCATCTGGATCACGGGGAAGCCGCTCTGCCCCAATCCGGATCCGGTCACCTACCTCTGCGGAGCGGAACTGCCGTTGTCGCGCGAAGGCATCAACTTCGGCATCGACATGCCCGGCGGCCTCCCCTACCAGCCGTGGCTCGCCGCGCTGGTGAAGGAGCGCACGGCGAATGACGCGAAGGACGACCCGCACGTACGCTGCCTCCCC
>DATLLQ010000078.1:0-14124 GCA_035537775.1 Vicinamibacterales bacterium
CGATGATCGGGCACGTCTCGTAGATGTCGAGCGCAACGCCCGCTGCCTTCTGCTCGGCGATGTCGATGATCACGACATCAGCCAGCGCCTTCTCCGCGATCGAGCGGGCGACTGTCATGCCGACATTGCCGGCGCCTCCGATGACTGTAACTTTGCGATTCATGAACTCCTCATAAACGGAACCACGACGATCACGCGAGCACGTGGTTCAAGAAAAGGATTAGGGCACGATCCCGCACCGGCCAATCAATCGATTCACAATTTCTGTGGAAAACCCTGTTGAAAAGAGACCGCGCAGGGTGCGTACCGCGGCCGATTCCACGGCATTTAGCGGTTTGCACCATCGTTGTGCGGACGTTACGCGTCGCGTCATCCACACGACTCAGCAACGGATCCACGACAACCGAAGATTATACTTTCATCACATCGTGAAGATTATCGTTGCCGACGATCTCCCGGACTCCGCGCTTCAACTCCTGACTTCAGAAGGCTGGTCGGTTGACGCCCGATCGGGTCGCAATCCCGAGCAGCTTGCCGCCGACCTCGCGGGCGCCGACGCGCTCGTCGTTCGGAGCGCGACGAAAGTCACGAGCGGCCTCATCGCGGCGGCTGACTCGCTGCGGGTCATCGCTCGCGCGGGTACCGGCGTGGACAACGTCGACGTTCCGGCCGCGAGCGTACGCGGGATTGTCGTCATGAACGCACCGGGAGCCAACAGCATCAGCGTCGCCGAACTGGCGATGGGTCTGATGCTCGCTCTGGCCCGGCACCTGCCCGCCGCCGACGCGGCCATGAAGCAGGGCAAGTGGGAGAAAAAGAAGTTCCTCGGCGAGGAACTTCGCGACAAGACGCTTGGACTCATGGGTTTGGGCCGGATTGGCCGCGAAGTGGCGCGGCGGGCGTCCGGCTTCCAGATGAGGGTCGTTGCGCACGACCCGTTCATCTCCGAACAGGTCGCGGGAGGCATGGGCATTGAGCTCGTCTCGATGGACGACCTCCTGGCCCGCGCTGACTATATATCCCTGCACCTGCCGTCCACGCCGCAGACGAAGCAGCTGTTGAATGCCTCGCGCCTGCAGAAGATGAAGAAGGGCGTCCGGATCATCAACACCGCTCGCGGCGATCTGATTGATGAGACGGCACTTGCGGACGCGATCGAATCGGGCCACGTCGGAGGTGCCGGCCTCGACGTCTTCACGAAGGAACCGACGGTCGACCATCGGCTGCAGATGCTGCCCCAGGTGATCGCCACGCCGCACATCGCCGCGTCAACGCGGGAGGGCCAGGAACTGGTCGGCGTGGAGACGGCCGCGGCGCTTCGCGATTTCCTGAAGGACGGCCTGATCAGGAACGCCGTGAACTTCCCGTCGGTCTCCGCGGAGGAGTACAAGAAGCTCCAGCCGTTCGTCACGCTGGCCGAACGGCTCGGAACCTTCATCGCCCAGATGGTGGACGGGCGCGTCAAGTCGGTCAGCGTCCGCTATTACGGCGACCTGGCGACCAGCCGCACCGACCTGCTGGCGAACGCCGTCCTGACCGGCATGTTCAAGCCGATTCTGTCGTCCGGCGTCACGCTCGTGAACGCCAGGACAGTGGCGGCGGAGCGCGGCATCGAGGTCGTCGAGTCGCGCAGCAGCCGACAGCGCGACTACACGAGCCTGCTGTCGGTGAAAGTGGTCGCGACCGGCGGAGAGCGGCGTGTCGAAGGAGCGGTCTTCGAACGAACGGTCGCGCGGCTGGTGCTGCTGGACGGAGTTGCCGTGGAAGCGCCGCTCGACGGAACGATGATCGTGACCTGCAACACCGATACGCCAGGCGTCATCGGCCAGGTCGGCACGATCCTCGGGCGTCACAACGTCAACATCGCGACGTTCGCGCTCGGGCGTGACGGCGACCGCGCCGTCGGCGTGGTCATCGTCGATGAACCCGAAGACCGCCCCGTGCCCGAAGTGGTCGTCGACGAGCTGCGGCAGGTGAAGGCGATCCGCGAGGCGCGAATCGTCAGAGTCTGAGAAGCCCCGTGTTATGATTCGTCGTGCACCCTGTCTCGTTCCGTAATGCTTTCGAACGAACGTCACAGGCCACCGTCGTCGCCGTCATTCCCGCCCGCTACGCGTCATCCCGCTTTCCCGGAAAACCTCTCGCCGATCTGGCCGGCCGGCCGATGGTCGAGCACGTCTATCGCCGTGCGGCGGAAGCCCCTGGCGTTGACGCGGTCGTCGTCGCAACCGACGATCAGCGAGTGGCTGACGCCGTGGAACGATTCGGCGGCATCGCGCGGATGACGCGCTCGGATCACCAGACCGGGATGGACCGCATCGCCGAGGTCGCGCGCGATCTCACGGCCCTGATCATCGTCAACGTGCAGGGTGACGAGCCGCTGGTCCAGCCATCCGCCATCACGCAGATGGTCGACGCGCTTCACGCTGATCCCGATCTGCAGATGTCTACGCTGCGAACACCGATTCGCAGCGATGCGGATTACGCCAGCCCGCATGTCGTCAAGGTCGTCGTCGACCATCGCGACAACGCTCTGTACTTCTCGCGCGCGCCGATTCCGTATGTTCGAGAACGTCCGCCTGAAGGCGGACACTACAAACATCTCGGCCTCTACGCCTATCGCCGCGCCTTTCTCCTCAGCCTCGCCGCGCTGCCGCAGACCGCGCTCGAGCGAGCAGAATCGCTCGAGCAGCTTCGCGCGCTCGAGCATGGCTTTCGCATCCGTGCAGTGGAAACTCAGTACGACTCAATCGGTGTTGATACACCGGAAGATCTGGAACGCGTCCGTTCCGTCGAAGCGCGTGCGCGCGAAGGCGTAGCGGCAACACGAGCGTGAGGTGGCATGACCCGACCTGATGGACGGCCCGTAAAGTACATCTTCGTGACCGGCGGCGTGGTGTCCTCGCTCGGCAAGGGGCTCGCGGCCGCCTCGATTGGACGCCTGCTCGAGGACCACGGCTACACCGTCGCCCTGCAGAAGTTCGACCCGTACATCAACGTCGACCCCGGCACGATGAGTCCCTACCAGCACGGCGAGGTCTATGTCACCGACGACGGCGCGGAGACGGATCTCGATCTGGGGCATTACGAGCGCTTCACCAGCATGGTGGCCACGCGCAACAGCAACTGGACGACCGGCAAGATCTACCTCTCCGTCATTCAGAAAGAACGGCGCGGCGACTATCTCGGCCGGACGGTGCAGGTCATCCCGCACATCACGAACGAGATCAAGGACGCCATCCGCATGGCCGGGCGCGAGGTGGACGTCGTGCTCGTGGAGATCGGCGGCACGGTCGGCGACATCGAGAGCATGCCGTTCCTCGAGGCCATCCGCCAGTTCCGCCTCGACGTCGGCCGCGAGAACACGCTCTACATCCACCTCACGCTGGTGCCCTTCATCGGCACGGCGGGCGAGCTGAAGACCAAGCCGACGCAGCATAGCGTTCGCGACCTCCGGTCGATCGGCATTCAGCCAGACGTCCTGCTCTGCCGCACCGATCGCTTTCTCGACGCCGACATCAAGCGAAAGATCTCGCTCTTCTGCGATGTCAGCGAAGAGGCGGTCATCACCGCAAAGGACGTGGACACGATCTACGAGGTCCCGCTCGTGCTGAAGGCGGAGGGGCTCGATCAGATCGTGCTGAAACAACTCGGGCTGCCGCTCACACAGGCGCGTACGGATGCCTGGGAGGAGCTGGTCGATCGCATCAAGAACCCCTCCGACGAGCTGATGATTCACGTGGTCGGCAAGTACACCGGCTACGAGGATTCCTACAAGAGCCTGAACGAGGCGGTGTATCACGGCGGCTTCGCTCACCGGCTGAAAGCGCGGCTCCACTGGGTGGAGGCCGAGGCACTGGAACGGGAGGGCGGAACGGCGGCGCTCGAGGGATCGCACGGAATCCTGGTGCCGGGCGGATTCGGGTCGCGCGGAACGCGCGGCATGATGAAGGCAGCCGAATATGCGCGGGAGCACGGCGTGCCGTTCTTCGGCATCTGCTACGGGTTCCAGTGGGCGACTGTGGAGTACGCGCGAAACGTCTGCGGTCTCGAGGGGGCCGATTCAACCGAGGTGGACGAGAACGCGCCGCACAAGGTGATCTACAAGCTGCGCGACCTGCTGGGGGTCGATGAGCTCGGCGGCACGATGCGGCTGGGACGGTATGCTTGCGAGCTCGCTCCTGGGTCGCTGGCGGAGCGCATCTACGGCACTTCGCTCGTCCATGAGCGTCATCGTCACAGGTTCGAGTTCAACTGCCTGTACGAGGGGCCCCTCGCCGAGCAAGGCATGAACGTGTCGGGCCGCTCGCCCGACGGGAAGTTCGTCGAGATCGCGGAACTCGCCTCACACCCCTGGTTCCTGGCGGTGCAGTTCCACCCGGAGTTCCAGTCCAGGCCGCTCCGTCCGCACCCACTCTTCGCGAGCTTCGTCGAGGCCGCGTATCGACACAAGTCGGGCGCGCTGACCGGCGAAGGTGTCACCGTAGCGAGCCGCTAGAATAGGGGCGTGCATCCCGTACGGGTCGGAGCCTTCACGATAGGCGGCGGGCACCCGCTTGCTTTCATCCTGGGGCCTTGTGTCATAGAGAGTCCCGCGCACGCGCTCGACGTGGCGACCGCCATCAGGGAGGTCGCCACCCGCTGCTCGGCTCCGGTCGTCTTCAAGGCGTCGTTCGACAAGGCAAACCGCACGTCCGGGTCGTCTTTTCGCGGGCCCGGCCTTGAGGCGGGCCTCCGCGTGCTCGCGGACATCAAGTCGAGAACAGGCCTGCCGATCCTCACGGACATCCACGAAGCATCGCAGGCCGCACCTGCGGGAGCGGTGGCCGACGTGCTGCAGATACCCGCCTTTCTTTCACGCCAGACGGACCTGATCATCGCGGCGGCTGAAACCGGTGCGGCCGTCAACATCAAGAAGGGCCAGTTTCTCTCCCCAAGGGACATGCGGCACGTCATCGCGAAGGTCACTGCCGCCGGCAACCAGCGGGTGCTCGTCACCGAGCGCGGCGCCAGCTTCGGGTATAACGACCTCGTCGTGGACATGCGCGCGCTGCCGATGCTCAGGGAGCTCGGCTATCCGGTGGTGTTCGACGTGACGCACAGCCTGCAGCTGCCCGGAGCCGGCGACGGCGTAACCGCCGGCCTGGCCCAATACATCGAACCGCTCGCCTCCGCCGGCGTGGCCGCCGGTGTGGACGCGGTGTTCATGGAAGTCCACGAGGATCCGACGCGCGCGAAGAGCGATGCCGCGAATGCCCTGCGCCTCGAACATCTCGAGGCGCTGATGCGCAAGCTGCAGCGAATCGACGCCGCTGCGCGGGAGCGCGTCATCCCAGGCTCTCCCCTTCCTTCAGGAGCACAGGCGTGAGCGGCACGGCTGCCCCTGACTTCTCGCTCGCGCGCAAGGTGCTGCAAACCGAGGCGGCCGCCATCATCGCCCTCGTGGATCGCCTCGACGAGCGCTTCGAACGTGCCGTCAGGCTGCTCCTCGACTGCCGGGGCCGTGTCATCGTCACCGGCATGGGAAAGTCCGGAATCATCTGCCGGAAGATTGCGGCAACGCTCACGAGCACGGGGACTCCTGCGTTCTTTCTGCATCCGGCCGAGGCGATTCACGGTGATCTCGGCGTCCTCCAGGCTGATGACGTCATCCTCGCCTTGTCATACAGCGGGGAGACCGACGAACTGCTGCGGCTCCTCGAAACGATCAAGCGGCTTGGCGCCCGTCTCATCACGATCACCGGGGATCCACAATCGACCCTTGGCAAGGCGGCCGACGTCGCGCTCGACTGCCACGTGTCGAAGGAAGCCTGCCCGATGAATCTCGTGCCGACGGCGAGCACCACGGCAGCGCTCGCGCTGGGTGACGCGCTTGCCATGACGCTGCTGGTGACGAAGGGATTCAAGCAGGAAGACTTTGCGAACCTGCATCCCGGCGGAAAGCTGGGAAAGCGCCTGATGCGCGCTGATCAGCTCATGCACGCAGGCGACCAGGCTCCGGTCGTGAAGGCGGGCGATGAGATGCGCGAAGTGATCTACGAAATCTCGCGCAAGAAGCTCGGGATGTCCTGCGTCCTCGACGAATCCGACCGCCTGATCGGCATCATCACGGACGGCGATCTCCGGCGGAACATGGCCGACACACCGGATCTCCTGGTCCGCCCGGCCGAGGCGGTGATGACCCGCAACCCGGTCACCATCCCGCCGGACACGCTGGCCGTGGAGGTGCTCAACCTGCTCGAGCGGCGCAAGATCACGTCGGTCGTTGTTGTCGACGGCGACCAGCGGGTGCTGGGAGTCGTGCACCTCCATGATCTGTGGCGGACCGAAATGATCTAGGCGAATGAACCAGTACCTCCTTCTGGCTGCCCTGGTCGCCCTGCTGCTGGGTCTTGTCGTCGGCAAGGCCTGGGAGCGCTACAAGCTGCGCGACGGCCGGTGGATCGATCGCCGGCGGCTGCGCGAGACTCCGCACTACATGCTCGGCCTGAATTTCCTCACCGAGCACCAGGTCGATCAGGCGATCGAGGAGCTGACCGCGGCCACGAGCAGCGACACCGACGCGCTCGAGATCCAGATGATCCTCGGCAACCTGTACCGGCAGAAGGGACAGGTCGCACGTGCCATCACCGTCCACCAGGCACTGCTGCAACGGACCAACCTGACGCGGCTCGAACATGCGTACGTGCTGCTCTGTCTCGGCCTGGACTTCCGGCACGGCGGGTTCGTCGATCGCGCGCTCGAAGCCTTTCAGGAGGTCGTCCAGCTCGATCCCGAGAACCGCTATGCGCTGGTCAACCTGCAGAAGCTGCACGAGGATCAGCAGCAATGGGCGGACGCCGAGCGCGTGCGATCACAGATTGCGCGGATCGATGGACAGAAGCGGAGCGAGAACCAGCAGATTCTCGGGTTCCTGCGGAACCAGCTCGGCACCGAGACTGCCCGCGGAGGTGATATCGCCGCGGCGTCCGGAATGTTCCGCGACGCCATCGACATCGACGCGCAGACCGCGCCCGCCTATCTCAACCTGGGAGACATGCACATCGAACGCGGGGACATTCCCAGCGCGATCACCGCGTGGGAAGGCCTGGTGCAGGCGGTCCCAGAGCGTGCGTATCTTGCCTTCGACCGGCTGGAACGTGCCTACAAGATCCAGGAGACGCCGCAGCGCTTCGTCGCGCTGTGCCAGCAGCTGATTTCGTTGAATCCGCAGGACTGGCGCGCACGGCTCGCGCTCTCCCAGCACTACGCGGCGGCAGGCAATGCGCGGGACGCCTTCGATCTGTTGCTCGCGGCGCTCCCCCACAACCCACATGGCGTCGTGGTGCACCAGGAGATCTGGCAGGCGCTTCTGGCCATGGGACTCGAGGCGGACCTCGTCAGGCGGTACATGGCGCTCACCCGCGATGCGGTCTTCTATCTCGATCCCCACATCTGCACACACTGCCGGTATCGAAGCACCGAACTGCTGTGGCAGTGCCCGCAGTGCCATGAGTGGAACACGTTCGTCGAGGAGCGCATCGCGCCGGCGAAGGAAACGACTGTCGTGGAGAGCTGATCATCATGCACCGCATCGCACTGACCGGCGGCATTGCTACCGGCAAGAGCCATGTGCGCGCCGTGTTCGACGCGCTGGGCGTGCCCACCATCGACGCTGACCTGCTGGCACGAGACGCGGTCGTGCCAGGATCAGCGGGCTTCAAAGCGGTGGCCGCGCGTTTCGGCACGGGAGTCCTTGATCGGCACGGAGAGCTGGACCGGCGCAAGCTCGGAGACATCGTCTTCGCCGACGTGGCCGCGCGACGCGATCTCGAGGCCATCATTCATCCCGAGGTGGTCGCCGCGATCGAACGCTGGTTCGCGGGACTGGACGCCGCTCAGCACACGTTCGCAATCGCCGACATCCCCCTGCTCTTCGAAACCGGGCGTGAGAAAGACTACGACAGCGTCATCGTGACCGCTTGCGACCCTGAACTGCAGGTACGCCGGTTGATGGCCCGGGACAGAATCGGCGACGCCGAGGCCCGGCAGCGCATCGCCGCGCAGATCCCGGTCAAGGAGAAGATTGCGAAGGCCAACCACGTGATCCGCACCGACGGCGCGGTCGCGGAGACCAACAGGCAGGTTCACGCCGTCTACGAGCAGCTCCGAGCCGCCCGCTGACGTGATGAATCAGCGGCGGGCGAGACCGTCCTGGAATTCCTCGTAGCGGATTCCGATCCGCTGATGGAAGGCTGTTTCGAAAGGTACGCCGTCGCCGAGGTCCCGCAGCAGCATCACGACGGCAGACGGCCCGCGCAGCGCCAGCATCGCCCTCGCAGCATTCGCGCTCTCCGCGTAGGCGACTGTTGCCATCGCATCCGGCAGATTGCCAAACCCTGAATGCAGACTGGACAGCCTGGGCCGATTCCCCGGTGACGCCACCGCCCGCTCCGTCGCCGCGAGGCTCCCGCCCTCGTACACGACGGCAAGCCCCTCGTTGACCCACGCCGGAAGGCTTCGGCTGGTGATGCCGGCAATCAACGCATGCACGTACTCATGCGCGAGTACCCGCTCGAGGTCGCCCGGCCGCTCCAGCGCGCCTCTCACCGGCAGTCGGATCCTCCCGTCGTACACACCGCTGGCCCACGAAGGTCCGCGAGTAATGTCGCGAAACTGCTGGGTGGTGTAGAGCACGACTTCAATCGACTCGCCCGGATAGAACCGGAGCGCGTCCCCGATGCGAAGATAGGCCGCCTCCAGAATCTCGACGGCCCTGCGGGCAAGCGCCTGGTCGACCGGGCCCTCGAAGAGCACGCGGAAGTGGACCCCCCGCGTTTCCGCGAAGCGGCTCTCGGCGCGCGCCTCCGCGGACCACTGCGCCACTTTGTCCCGGAGTGTTGCGTCAGACGGTGCGAGCTTCAGCGCCGCTTCGTATGTGGCAACCGCGGCTGGAATGCGTCCACTTCGATACTGCAGCTCCCCCAGGAGTATCGAGGCATCCTTCAGGGCGGGGTTGAGTTGCAGCGCCCGCTGGAGCTGACGCTCCGCCTCGACATTCTGCCGGAGCATGTAGGCGCTGAGGCCGGCGCCGAACGCAATCGACGCATCCTTCGGCGCGAGCGCGGCCGCCGCCGTAAACGAGGAGAGCGCGTCCGCGTAGCGGCGATCTTCGAGCGCCCTCGTTCCTGCCTCGACGAGTTTGATCGCATCGGGCGCCTGGGCTGATGTCGTCTGACCTGCAAGAACGGCCACCAGCATCAACGCACCGGTGGACCGTACCATGGCCTTCCTCAACGCGCTCCAACGCGGGCCCGCGCCGCAGCCAGCGTGTTCATCATGAGCATCGTAATCGTCAGCGGACCGACGCCTCCGGGCACCGGGGTCAGCGCCCCGGCAACCTCGGCCACCTCCGGATGGACGTCGCCGACGAGGAGCGCTCCCTTGGACTTGAATACCCGCTGGCGCGGATGGGACTCCGGGTAGAGGTCGCCCACCACGCTCGCATCCGCTACCCGGTTCACGCCGACATCAATCACTGCCGCGCCTGGCTTCACGAAGTTTTTTCGAATCAGTCCCGACTTGCCGACGGCAGCGACCAGAATGTCGGCCGTCCTGCAGATGCCCGCCAGGTCCGGCGTTCGCGAATGCGCGATCGTGACCGTTGCGTCACGGTGCAGGAGCAGCATCGCCATTGGCTTGCCCACGATATCGCTGCGTCCGACGACAACCGCGTGGCTTCCAGCGATCGGAATGTTCTCGCGATCGAGCAGCTCGATGACGCCGCTCGGCGTGCAGGCTACCAGCTTCGGCCGCTTCTGCACGAGCAGCCCGACGCTTTCAGCGCTGAAGCCGTCCACGTCCTTCTCGACGGCAATGGTGTCGAAGACCTTCTGCTCGGCCCCCGCGCCCATGGCCTTCGGCAGCGGTGACTGCACGAGGATGCCGTCATGCGCGTCGCTCTTGTTCAGCCGATCGACGAGTGCGAGCACGTCACCCAGGGAAGCCGTTGCGGGCAGCCGTTCGAGGTCTACGCGAAAGCCGGCTTCAGTGCCGGCCTTGACCTTGTGGTTCACATAGACGTGCGACGCCGGGTCGTCGCCCACGAGGACGATGGCAAGCCCCGGGGGCCTGCCGTGCGCTGTGGTGAACGTCTTGACCTGCGGTTTGATTTCCTCCTGCATCCTGTTCGCGAGAGATTGCCCATCGAGTACGCGTGCGGTCACTAGGTCCTTTCCTCCGCGTAGCCCGACAGTCGACTGTGGCGCCTCGCGTAACCGAAATACAGAAACAGCCCAACGACCAGCCAGGCGGCGAGCCTCAGCCAGTTGGTCCAACCCAGACCATAGATCATCGCCCCGCACACGACGATGCCGAGCGTCGACACCAGCGGCAGCGCCGGCACCACGAAGCCGCGCGGGATCTCAGGCCGCCTGACCCTGATCAGCCACACACCGGCGCATACCAATATGAAGGCGAAGAGCGTGCCGATACTGGTCATCTCGCCGACGATGTTGCCAGGCACGAACGCCGCAAACAGGGCCGTCAGCACGAAGAACACGACGTTGGACTTCCAGGGTGTGCGGTACTTCGGATGCACCTCGGAAAACAGCGGCGGGACCAGCCCGTCACGGCTCATCGCGAAGAAGACGCGGGACTGGCCCAGCAGCATGACCAGAATCACCGACGAGAAGCCTGCCAGAATCGCGACCGTCACGAACCTCGACAGCCATTCGAACCCCGGCATGTACTTCGTGATCGCGAATGCGACCGATGCCTCGCGGCCCTGCGTACGGAAGTCCTCCACCGTGGCGATACCGCTCAGGACGTAGGAGAACAGGACGTACAGCACCGTGCATACGGCCAGCGAACCCAGGATGCCGATGGGCATGTCGCGCTTCGGATTCTTGGTCTCCTGCGCAGCCGTGGACACCGCGTCGAATCCGATGAACGCAAAGAAAACGACGCCCGCAGCCCCCAGAATCCCGAGAATTCCGCCGTACGCGTGTGTGACGCCTTCAGGCGTGACGTAGGTCGTGGCGGCGGGGATGAGCGGCGTGTGGTTGGCCGGGTTGATGTATCCCCAGCCAAAGACGATCACCAGCAGCACGATCGACACCTTGGTGATGACGATCAGGTTGTTCACGAACGCCGACTCGCGGGTCCCGCGGATCAGCAGCGCCGACAGCAGCCCCAGGATAATGACGGCCGGGATGTTCATGATCCCCTGCACACCGTCCATCGACTCGAATGGGGAATGTCTCCATTGGTATGGGATATCCATCCCGAAGTACCCCAGGACGCGATTGAAGTATTCGCTCCACGCAATCGCGACTGTAGCGGCGCCGACGGCATACTCGAGCACCAGGTCCCAGCCGATAATCCACGCCACGAACTCCCCCATCGTCGCGTAGGAGTAGGTATAGGCGCTGCCCGCGATCGGAATCATCGACGCGAACTCGGCGTAGCAGAGGCCGGCGAACGCGCAGCCGACAGCGGCCACGAGGAATGCCAGCGTCACCGACGGCCCGGAGCGCTCGGCAATCGCGGCGGCCGTGCGGACGAAGAGGCCGGCGCCGATGATGCCGCCAATTCCCAGAGAAATCAGCGACCACGAGCCGAGTGTCCGCCTCAGGGAGCCCTCTCCGGTTGCCAGTGACTCCGACAACAGGCGGTCGATCGACTTGGTGCGAAAGAGTGATTCGGTCACGCCCGCGATTATATTGTCAGTCGGACGGCTAGTTGGATAGTTGGATGGTTCTTGGTTCGTAGTAGAAGTACCCAGCTATCTAACCAGCCAACTACCAACTGACCCCGGAGACCCTGATGCCCGACACCGTTCACGCGCAGGACGCGGCCAGCCTCGACACTGAGTTCAAACGGGGCCTGGGACTGTTCGACTCGACGATGGTCGTGGCGGGCTCGATGATCGGGTCCGGCATCTTCATCGTGTCAGCGGGCATGTCCCGCGACCTGGGCAGCGCCGGCTGGCTCCTCGTAGCCTGGGTCATTACGGGAGCGCTGACTGTCGCTGCGGCGCTCTCGTACGGCGAACTCGCGGCCATGATGCCGCGCGCCGGCGGGCAGTATGTGTACCTGCGCGAGGCCTATTCACCCTTATGGGCGTTCCTGTACGGCTGGACGCTCTTCATGGTGATCCAGACCGGCACCATCGCGGCTGTCGCTGTCGGCTTCGCGCGATTCACCGGCGTGCTGGTCCCGGGGATTGCCGAGGATCGGTACCTCATCGCACCCGTCCACATCACTGAAGGCTATGCCCTGTCGCTCTCGACGGCGCAGCTGCTGGGCGTGGTGATGATTGCGTTCCTGACCTGGACCAACACCCGCGGTCTCGACTACGGCCGTGTGATCCAGAACGTCTTCACGACGGCAAAGACCGGAGCCCTTCTCGGCCTCATCGCCGTGGCACTGCTGCTTGGCTGGAACGCCGAAGCCGTCAGCACGAACTTCGGCAACCTCTGGACGCCGACGAATTTCGATCCGATTGCCGCCGGCGTGACCGCAGCGACGGCCTACGGGATGTTCGTCGCCCTCTGCGTCTCACAGACGGGATCGCTGTTCTCGGCCGATGCCTGGAACAACATCACTTTCACTGCCGGAGAAGTGAAGGACCCTCGCCGCAACGTGCCTCTGTCGCTGGCGCTGGGCACCGGGCTCGTGATCACGGTGTATCTGCTGGCAAACGTCGCCTACCTCGTGACGCTGCCACTGATGGAGATTCAGCAGGCCCCGTCCGACCGCGTGGCCACAGCCTCGCTGAACGCGATTTTCCCCGGCCTGGGCGCCACCATCATGGCAGTCGCCATCATGGTCTCGACCTTCGGCTGCAACAACGGCCTCGTACTGGCGGGCGCACGTGCCTATTTCGCGATGGCGCGAGATGGCCTGTTCTTTACGCGCGCCGCCGAGCTGAACTCCGCGCGCGTGCCGGCGTGGGGCCTGGTGTTCCAGGGAATCTGGGCAGCGGCGCTGGTGCTGCCGCGCACCTTCAACCCGGCGACCGGGCAGTACGGAAACCTGTATGGCAACCTGCTCGACTATGTCGTGTCGGCTGCCCTGCTCTTCTACATCCTGACCATTGCAGGAGTCTTCAGGCTGCGCGCCACGCGCCCGAACGCGCCGCGCCCGTATCGCGCCTTCGGGTATCCCGTCGTGCCGGCGCTCTACATCGTCGGAGCGGCCGCGATCCTGTTGATGCTTCTGATCTACCGTCCGGCGACGACGTGGCCCGGATTCGTGATTGTGGCGTTGGGCGTTCCGGTATTCATGCTCTTCCGTCAGCGGAAGTAGCGCAGGTTCACTCCAGGACACGCAGGAACGCTTTCACGCGTTCACGGGGATCGCCAGCGAGAAGATCCGAGATGACGGCGACTGCCGCGGCACCGGCGTCGATCGCGGAACGCGCGTTGTCCAGCGTCACACCGCCGATGGCGATGATGGGCATCGCGCCGGCCATGCGCGAGGCTCCCCGCACGAGGTCGAGGCCGACAGCGCCATACCCCGTGTCTTTCGTCGAGGTGCCGAAGACAGGCCCGACAGCCACGTAGCTCACGGGCTCGAGCAGTGCTGCTTCGATCTGCGGTATCGAATGCGTGGAGAACCCGACGACCGCATCCGGCCCCAGCTGCCGTCGCGCGACTGAGGGCAGCAGGTCTTCCTGGCCGACATGGACGCCGCCGGCGTTCGACATCCGTGCGATGTCAACCCGATCGTTGACGATCACCAGTGCCGAGTAGTCCGCGGCGAGCGCGACGAGCCGATCGGCAAGCTCGAGACAGCGTCCGGAGGGCCATTCCTTCGCGCGCAGCTGCAGCACGCGGCCTCCTCCATCGAGGAACGCACGCGCAAGATCGGCGGGATCCAAGCCGGTCCGCGCCGCCACGTGGACGTCAACAATGGCGTGCAGTCGATGGGCAGGCAGACGGCTCACGTTGGCAGCTTACCTCGCGACCATGGACTTTTTCGCCCGTACAATAGGGGCCCTCATATGAACCGACTGCGTTTCGTCCTCTTTGCGATTCTCGCGTCCACGCCGCTGCTGGCTGCGCAGTCTGCTCCGTCACGGCAGGCACAGCCCCAGGAGCCAGTCGCCACGTTCCGTTCCAGCGTGCGAGCGATTCAAGT
>DATLLQ010000079.1:0-5748 GCA_035537775.1 Vicinamibacterales bacterium
AGCCTATCTTCTGCGCCACCTTGCGCACGGCCTCGACCGGCGTCATCAGCAGATACTTCGGCGCCAGACCGCTCGTCGCCTGACCGACGATGCGCGCCAGCGGCGTGAGGCCAAGTTGTGCGGCCCGTGCCGAAGACATGACCACAAGAGCCGCCGCGCCGTCATTCACCGGCGGTGCGTTTCCGGCCGTGACCGTACCGTCCTTCTTGAAGGCTGGCTTCAACGCGCCAAGTGCCGCGACCGACGTGTCGGCGCGGACCGACTCGTCGCGCGAGACGACGAGAGGGTCGCCTTTCTTCTGTGGAATCGTCACCGGGATGATTTCATCCTTGAAGCGTCCTTCGGTTTCGGCTGCGGCGGCCTTGCGATGGCTGTTGAAGGCGAATTCGTCCTGCGCCGCGCGACCGATGTTGCATTCGGCCGCAATCAGCTCACCGGCGTTCCCCATATGCCACTGCTCGAACGCACACCAGAGGCCTTCGTGAATCATGGAGTCGACGAGCTGCGCGTTCCCCATGCGGAGCCCCTCACGCGCACCCGGCAGCAGATAGGGCGCGTTGCTCATTGACTCCATGCCGCCGGCAACCGCGATCTCGATATCGCCCGTCGCGATCGCCTGCTGTGCCAGCATCACCGCCTTGAGCCCCGAACCGCACACCTTGTTGACGGTCAGCGCCGCCACGTGATCGGCAAGGCCGCCCCGCAGCGCAGCCTGACGCGCAGGGGCCTGGCCGACGCCTGCCGAAACGACGTTGCCCATGATGCATTCATCGACGGCGGCCGGATCGATCCCTGCCCGGCGCACGGCTTCGCGGACGACGATGGCCCCGAGTTCCGGGGCTTTGAGATCTTTCAGGGCGCCAAGGAACTTTCCGGTGGGCGTCCGAACGGCTGAAACAATCACCGCTTCCTGCATATTCCGATGTTAACCGTTGACGCTCCTCCCACGTTGTATGGGGTAGGAGAAGGCTGATGAGAACGGTGGTGTTGGCGACGGTGATGATCCTGGCGGTCGCGTCAGCGAAGGCGCAGGAGAATCTCCCGTCGTTGGAGGTCGTTTCCGTGAAGGCGAATCGCTCGGGCGCCGATCGCCAGGACATGCGGCTCCTGCCGGGTGGCCGCGCCGTCATGACCAACGTGCCCTTGCGCCGCGTCATCCTGACGGCTTACAGGCTGCTGCCTCAACAGCTGATCGGGGCCCCTGACTGGCTCGAATCGGATCGGTTCGACATCACGGCCCAGGCCAGCGCGAACCTCTTGCCCGCGGCGCCTGGCGGTCCTGCCGGCAGTGCGGAGCTGATGCTGCAGCGTCTGCTCGCTGAGCGCTTCAAGCTGGCCACACACACTGAGACGCGCGAACTGCCGATCTACGAACTGGTGCTGGCGAGAGCGGACGGACGGCTCGGCCCGCGGTTATCGCCGGCGAAGATTGACTGCGTAACGCTCATGGAGGCCTATGGGCGTGGCAAAGGGCCGATGCCACCGACGTCAGACTGCGGCGGCTCCCGTGAACCCGGGCGGGTGTGGATGCGCGGCGTGATCATGCCGAACTTCGCACGAGCGATTCTGGTCGGCTGGACGGATCGGATCGTGGAGGATCGCACCGGCCTGCGCGGCGGCTACGATCTCGACCTTGAATTCACGCCGAACTCGGGAAGCGCGCCTGCGCCATCCGCGACGGCCGGCGAATCCGTGTCACTGTTCACCGCGCTCGAAGAGCAACTCGGATTGAAGCTGCGTCCGGCGCGCGCGCTGATGGACGTCATCGTCATTGATCGTGTTGAGCGTCCGACGGAGAACTGAAGATGGACGGATACATTCCGATTGAGTTCGTTGTTCTTCCACTGATGTTCGCGCTCATCATCGTTGTCATCTGCGTTGTCTATCTCGAGCGCTCCCGGCGCGAGAAGCATCGGACGGAACTGCAGAAGGCGATCCTCGAACGCGTCGGGTCTGTCAAAGATTTCGCGGAGTTCCTGACCACCGAGCAGGGCGAGCGCTTCCTGGCCAGCCTCGCGCCTGCGCAGTTCACGCGCCCGACCCTGCGAAGCGTTGGATCGGTCCGGTTCGGAGTCGTCGCTCTCACCGTCGGCGTCTTCCTGATGTTCGCGCTTCACAGCACGGTCTTTGGCTCGTTCGGCAGGACCCCGCCTCCTCCGCTTCTCCTGGGGTCGCTCTTGCTGGTTGCTATCGGCATTGGCACGCTGCTGGCGGCGATCGTGTCGTTTGTGATCGCCCGCGTCCTCGGTGTGAACGGGCACGACCGCTCGAAGTAGGACGGCTCGGTGTAGAGGAGTGCTGACGGAGCAGGCGCTTGGCGAGTTCTACGAGAGGCATGCTCGGGACGTGTGGACCTACGCGTACCGCGTCACCGGCAACGCCGCCGACGCCGACGACATCGTTCAGGAGGCCTTTCTGCGCTTGTTCAAGGCAGAGCGCCTGCCGCTGCAGGAGGAAGAGCTGCGGCGTTACGTGTTTCGCGTGGCGGGCAACCTCATCGCCGATCGGTGGCGGCAGCGTGCACGGGATGAGCGCCACACGGCTCCCGCGCCGGAGCCCGGAACGCCCGGAGGACGTGACATGGACGTGGTGCGCGTCTTCTCTGAACTGAAGCCGCGCGAACGCGCGCTGTTGTGGCTCGCGTATGTGGAGGGCGATACGCATTCGGACATCGCGTCGTCGCTGCGTGTCGGTCGTGACAGCGTCAAGGTGTTGCTGTCGCGTGCTCGTACGCGCCTGCGCGACCTGCTGAAGGCGCGCGGAGTGGGTGGGGGAGTCGAGAAATGACGGTGATTCCAACGGACTTCACGCCGGCGGACGAGCGTCTGGTGACCTCGTTCATGGAGCGGCTCCGGGCCGCGCCGATTGACGTCAAACCACACATGCCAGCGGCCGACGTCCTGAGGATCAAAGCGAGGCTCATCCGCGAGTGGGATGCGCACCGCAAGGTGCGCCTGCCGCTCGAACTGATGGCGCCCGTCGAGATCGCGGCGAGCGTCGCCGCGGCGATGTTGCTGCTGTTCTGGTCCGTGCCCTCGGCGTTCTCCTGGCTTCCGCAGCTGATTTTCTAGGCAGGGCATGGCTCTTGCCCTTCAATCCGAGGGAGGGCAGGTATGTATCGAGTACTGCTGAGCATGATCGCGGCTGCTGCCATTGCGGCGCCAGCCGCTGCGCACCACGAAACGCCCGGCAAGTCGCACGCAGTCGCGACCGTGACGATCACCGAACAGGTGAAGGCGGGTGGACAGCCGCTTGCCCCGGGTACGTATGAAGTGTGGATTCTTGATGATCGGCCTGACCTCCAGGCCGGCGCCCCCTCGAACGCCCAGCGCGTAGTCGAGCTCCATCAGAACGGGAAGATGGTGGCCAGGGAAGTGGCCGAGGTGTTCGGGAGCGGCGAACGGCCCGTTGGTACGTCAGGCGCTACGCGATCGGGAATGGGGAAGGCTTCCGTTCAGCGGCTCCGCGGTGGCGAGTTCCTCCGGATCTCGATCAACGACGGCGGCGCGCGCTACCTGATCCACCTGCCGACGGCGGCGTTTTCCGAGCCGGCTCCACAGCCGCAGGCCCCGTCGCGCCTGGAGATCCCGCCGCCCGCGGCCGGGAACCCGCAGCCGCAGCAGTGACGTCGATGTAGCGCACGACACCCGCGCCGAGCAGATCGTCGAGGCGTGTGCGAATGAGGGCAGCCGAGCGTTCGAGCTCGCGCTGCCACACGCGGTCCCGGGCGCGCACGCGAAGTGTGTGCTCGTCGAGCGCGATCTCGGTCGCTCCGGCGAGCGCCGGTCCGACAGCCGTTCGCCACGCAAAAGCGACCTTCTCTGAGTTGAGCGGCGCCTTCCTGATGACTTCCGCGAGCGCGCGGGGGACGATTGCCTGGACAGGAATCACGCACACGATCCTATCCCGCGGCGGGTCCGCCTCGCACGCGTGCGCTTCGGCGGCACCCGCCCTACAATCAATCGCACTCATGCCTTCCTCACTCTGGAGCGGCCGCCTTGTGCTGGCCTCAGCCTCGCCGCGCCGCGCCGAGCTGCTGCGTGCGGCTGGGATCGATTTCGAGGTTGCAGCGGCCAACGTCGACGAGACGCCTCTGCCTGGTGAGACGGCTCGAGAACACGTCGCGAGGCTCGCCGAAGCCAAGGCGCGTGCGGTCCACGCGCGCGACGGCGAGCGCATCGTGCTCGCCGCCGACACGGTGGTCGTGGTCGATTCGCAGATTCTCGGGAAGCCGGTCGATGATGCGGACGCGAAGAGGATGCTGTCGCTGCTGAGCGCGCGAACGCACGAAGTGCTCACGGCCGTGTCGGTCTTCCATCCTGGAGAGATCGTTGACACACGTGTCGAGGTGACGAGCGTCGAGTTCACGCGACTCTCCGACGCCGACATCGAATGGTATGTGGGCACCGGTGAACCGCTGGACAAGGCCGGTGCCTATGCCGTGCAGGGACTGGCGTCGCGATTCATTCCGAGGATTGAGGGCTCGTATTCGAACGTGGTCGGACTTCCGATCGCGCTTGTCTATCAGATGCTCACGACGAAACTGCTGACGTTTTAGTCCGGCTGAAGCCGGACACTACGAAAGATTCCGCTACGAAGACTCCGTTTTAGGCCCCGCAGTACGCGGTTTGCATCCGCTACTGACAGGGGGCCTTCATGGAAAGCAAAGCCAAGCTCTTCGGGCATCCCATTCATCAGATGCTCATCGTGTTCCCGCTGGGGTTGCTGGCCACGGCGCTCCTGTTCGACGCCGTCCGGCTGATCACCGGCAATGGATTCTGGTCCGAGCTGTCCTACTGGATGATCGCGGCAGGTGTGGTGGCCGGACTGGTCGCCGCGCCGTTCGGGCTTGTGGACTGGCTCGCGATTCCGTGGCGCACTCGAGCCAAGCGCATCGGCGCGATCCACGGCGCCGGCAACGTCGTCGTGATTGGCATGTATGGCCTCAGCTGGTTAATGCGCACCGGCAGTCCGGCATCGCCGGAGACGCCAGCCCTCGTGATGGCGTTCGTCGGGGGCGGACTTGCGCTGATCACCGGTTGGCTCGGCGGCGAGCTCGTCGATCGGCTTGCAGTCGGAGTGGACGAAGGCGCACATCTGAACGCTCCGAGCTCGCTGACGTCGCGGCACATCCGCGGCTGAGAGGCCCGCCATGTCCGTCGCACAGGTCCGCGCAGAGATCCTCTACGCGTGGAAGGGGCCGTCGCTGCTCGTCACGACGCCTCGCGGCGAGTGCGGGAGTGAGGCGCCGCTCTCCGGCTTCTACTATCGGGAGGCTCGCGTGCTCAGCACGCTGCGTCTCGAGATCAACGGTGATCGACCGTGGCTCACGGAAGCGGCCGCGACTGCGCCGGATCGCCTCGAGTTCACCTACGTTCATCCGGAAATCACACAGCCTGGCGGCGGCGGGACGGGACAGTCCGGCGATGAGGAGGGCGTCGATGCTCACGGCATCCCCGAGCGCTCGCTCGACGTTCGGGCACTCTTCGTTGCGGGCGCCGGCGGGCTGGAGTTGGAGCTCGTCGTCACGAATCGCGCCCGCCGCCTGGTGTCTTTCGATCTGCGCTGCGTGCTCGACGCGGATTTCGCGGACGTTCAGGAGGCGATAGCGTCCCGGCGGGAACAGTCGTCCGCGGTGAACGTCTCGGCGAGCAGCACGGCGATCACGTTCGATTACCAGAATCCCAGGATTCCGTATCGCTCCGAGGTCACGGGGACAGGCTGGCGTCCATTCGTTCATGACGGCCC
>DATLLQ010000080.1:0-6582 GCA_035537775.1 Vicinamibacterales bacterium
ACGAGATCCTGGCGCGGCGCCGGCGGAGAACTGACGTTGAAGAGCCCCATCAGCAGCTTCGGCACTTCCGGATCGAGCACGACGGGAAGGGCGACACTGTCCTGAGTCGGCGGGATCGAGTTGAACGCGTCCTTCAGCCGGAGAGGAATCACCACTTCGTTGACCAGCGGCTGCCCCAGCCGCGACACCTGCACGTAGTTGTTGTTGTGCCGTTCGTCGAAGCCGTTGCGGACGGTGACCGATGGCCGCGACGCGGTTGACCAGACCCCGATCACGGCGTTGCGATCCGTCGGCGTGCCTGGCCGCGTGCCGTCGGCCGTCAGCATCGTGATCGGCACCTCGATGGCAATCGAGTGGACGTTCAGGCCGGCGGTCGAATCAGGCGTGTTGTTGTCGACCGGTGGAACGCCGAGCAGGTCGAAGACGCCGAGATTGACGTAGAAACCCTCGTCACGCTGGCCCGCGAATACCCGTATTCCGTTGGGCAACGATCGGACGGCCTGTGCCGCGACCGACGCGTAGTCGGGAATCGAGCGGCTGCCGACGTTGACCGGCGGCGAGGGGAGGTTGTCGCCCAGCAGCTGCACCTGCCCGCGTGCCTGGCGCCGCGGCCCGTTGATCTGCGTCACCGAATAGAACTGCCGCACGTTCCAGTCGGCATCGTCGATCGATGTGATCGGTCCCGTGTTGTAGAGGAACGTGTTGGGGTTCCGCGTCTCCGTACGGAAGGTGAACTGAAAGGTGACGTCCTCGACGGCGTCGCCGTCGTTGTCCACCATGATTTCGTAGAGCACGTTGTCGTCGAACTTCCAGAAGTTGGGGCCGCTCGACGGCAGCTGCAGCGGAATGAAGTTGCTGATCAGGGTCACCTTGTCCGGGCTCGTCGGGCTGACGAACGCATAGACGTCGGTGTTGTCGGCAAGCGGATCCTGGCTGATCAGCGGAGCCTCGCGATGGCTCGATGCCGAGCCTCCAGTGGACATCGAGGCCGCGAGCACGACAGCGGCGAGGATTGTGGCGGTGGTCGAAAAGCGTGGCAGCACATGCACCTCCGTGAACGGGACTTGGTCGTCGGAGGTGTTACGGCCGGAACGCGATTTCGGATTGGTACGGCGCTGACGGCTAGATCGAGCCGAGGAGGTGGATGGATCCCGACGGCGCTTCGCGGCCGCCGGGCGGCTCGTCCGAGACGGCTACGGTGACCATTCCACCGGCGCCTGGGCGCGGCGGCGTGACGATGAGCATGCCGCGGCCGGGAGATTCGTTGTCGAGCAGACCTGCGCTGATCGGGACTTTGTTTTCGATGACCCAGACCTGATAGATCCGGCCCGGTGGCGCAGCGGGCAGGCGATCAGCCACCACCAGGAGTCCGCGCTCTGGGCTCCAGTACGCCCTCGCAGCCGTGTTCGCCGCGTTCTGTTGCCCCGTCAGCGGAATCTCGCGCATGTCACCGGCTGTGAGGATGGAAAGGGCCAGATCCGCCTGCCCGTTGTACCGCTGCACCCGCTCCACCAGCTCGGCGTTGCGTTCCTGGAGCTGCGACACGTCCGCCGCCAGCTGACGGCGCGACTGTTCGCTGCGGAACGCCAGCAGGCCAACAGCCAGGAGCAGAGCGGCGGCGACCCCGAGGGAGGCCAGCGCCCACTGAATTCGTCGGGGCTGTCTGGCGGGCGCGATCGGTACGGGCGCCGGCCGATCCTGTGGCTCTTTGGCGATCGCCTCCAGCACACGCGACCTCAGGGCCGGAGGCGGAGTCTTCGCCGGCACCGATTCGCCGATGCCAGCGAGCACCGTGTTCAGCGCGTCCAGCTCGCGCGTGCAGACGGCGCACGCGTCGAGATGCGCGTCAACGTCGCGGCGGTCCTGCTCCGGCAGCTGCCCGAGTGCGTACGCTTCGAGCTTCTCCATGATCTCGACGTGACGGACCAGTGTCATGACCGCACGCTCCGTCTCAGTGCGGAGAGAGCCGAACGGATCCGCGTCTTGACAGTGCCGAGCGGGGTGCGCAGCCGCTCGGCGATCTCCGTGTGTGTCAGCCCTTCGAAGTACGCCAGCTCGAGGGCCGTCCGCTGATCTGCCGGGAGCTCCAGCATCGCTTCGCGCACCTGGACGGCTTGTTCGGTAGCGATGAGCTGATCGGGAACCGTGGGCGAATCGGAGGGAACCGCGTCGAGGTGGTCGTCACCGACAGACGCAGGCCTCGCCTGGCGCGAGCGAACGCGATCGATCGCCCGGGTCCTCGCCATCATCAGCAGCCAGCCGGCAACCGTTCCGCGCGTCGCACGGTAGGCCTGGGCCGTCCGCCAGGCCTGCGAGAACACCTCCTGCACCACGTCTTCCGCATCGCTGCTGTTCTGGACGATGCGGTATGCCAGGCCGAGCACACGTGACGCATGACGGTCGTAGAGCTCCGCCACCGCGTCACGGTCTCCGGCCGCGACCCGCATCACCACGTCGACGTCGGCGTCCATCGCCCCGGTGGGTGCCGTGTGCAGTTGCGAGTTCCTCGTCAATCACTCTACGGCCGGCGCCGGGTTTTGGATGTAACGGTGTCAGCTACCTGAACAGCAATGCGGACACGTGGCTTATCGCAGCTTGATGAACGACAGCGCGTTGTTGGCGTTCATCGGGATGACCAGCTGATTCGCGTCAGGGTCGTAGCACATCGACGCAGGGTTCGGGATGTTCTGCGCGATCAGCTCGGACGGGCGGTTCGGGCGAATCCGCGACACGCCGCCGTTGACGACGCTGCTGACGTACTTCGTGCCGTCCTTCATGACTACGATCCCGTCGTTGCCCGACTGCGACGCCTTCTCGGTGCGAACCACCTTGCCGTCCGGCGAGAACGTGATGACATCCTCCGAACCGATGTTGACGACGACGATGTTGCCCTGCGTGTCGAAGGCCACGCCGTTGGGCTGCCGCAGCGGCGCGCCCTGGATGAAGATCGAGGCGTTGTTGTCAGGCGTGATCTTCCAGAGCTGCCACTGGCTGGCGTTGGCGTCTCCCGCGCCGCCGGTCTGCGTCGCGTAGATCGTCCCGTCGGCGGCAACCTCGATGTCGTTGAAGCCGTTCGATTTCTCGACGCGGACGGAGCGGCCCGGCATGCCGGTCTTCAGGTCGAAGCTGCGGATGACCGAGACGACCGGATCGTTCGGTCCCGTTCCGCCGTCGCGATCAGCCAGGTAGAGCACGCCGTTGGCGACATGGCTGCCGAGCGGCTCGTTCAGGATGAGGGCCGGCTTCATGTTGTCGCGCTGCGCCCCCGGGTTCTGCACGCCGACCCAGCGCGAGGTGTGCACCGAGCCGTCGTGATTGAGGAACGTGATCCAGGCGTCGTTGGTGCGCACGTTCTGCCCGACGCCGCGGTTCGGCACGATGATCACCTTGCGCACCGGGTCGTAGGAGCAGCTCTCCGCCGAGTACACCGACCCGTACACCTTCACGTTGTTCGACATCGCGTTGAACACGCCGTCGGCGGCGGGGTTGATCGGCATGCCGAGCGGGTTGCCGACGAAATAGGGCACCGGGCCCGTGGGTGCGGCCGGCGGGGCCTGCTGTGCGAGCGCACTGCCCAGCGCGAACCCGGCGAGCAGTGCGAGGCCGGTGAATGAAATCACTCGATGTCGTGTCATCTGAACTTCTCCTGTCGGGACGTGTCGTATGAGGTGGTGAGGGTACGTCGGCAGGGCGCTAGACGCCAAGTACGAAGCTCGTGCGCTGCCGGAAGGCTATTTCGACTTCGCGCCGAGAACGGCGAGCAGGGAGAGCGGATCCACGCGCGCGTCGTTGGCGCGGACGGTCCAGTGCAGATGCGGTCCGGTCACCCGTCCGGTGCTCCCGACTTCGCCAACGACGGTCCCGGTCGAGACCATGTCGGACTCGTGTACGGCGATGGTGCGCAAGTGGGCAAAGAGCGAGAACAGGCCGGCGCCGTGATCGACCACCACGGTGTTGCCGGTGAAGTAGAGATCGCCGGCCAGCGCGATGCGTCCGGCATTGGGCGCTTTCACGGGCGTGCCGGCCGGACTCAGGAAGTCAGCACCGCTGTGCGGGTTTCTCGGCTGGCCGTTGAACACGCTCCGCGTTCCAAAGGCGCTGTTGGCGGGATTGGGCACGGGAGGAACGAACGGCCCTGACCACAGCGGTGCCTCCGAAGACGACATCCACACGCGGCTCAGACGCTCCGCATCGTCCTTGATGCGCACGAGCGCTTCGGGTGATGGACTGACGAACGAGGGGTCCACCCTCAGCGTCCGCGTGGTGAACCTCTTCGGCAGGACAGTCAGCAGATGTGTGAGACGGCCTGCGGGGGAAGGACCGGCAGTGATTGATACGTCGTACCGTCCCGGCTTCGTCTCGAGATCGATGCCGACCAGCGCGCGCCATTCGGTTGGCGCGGTGCGTTGTGCCTGAAACGTCCGCCCGAAGGCCTGAACACGGACCTCGTCAACCGGTTTGATCGTGGTGACCGTGAGCACCACGAGTTCGCCGGGCTGGATCGCGCGCGCCGCCGTGACGACTGTCGCGTCGGCTCGACGCATGGCCGCGATCGGGGCCATGGTCACAACGCCGGCCAACAGGATGAAGAGGACTGATCTCACGCTCAGGCGTTTCTCAGGAGACCGAGCGGCGAGCCGGCCTTGAAGCCTGGGAACACCTGGTCCGGGTTCTGGCCAAGATGCCCGCGCACGATTTCCGACAGCACATCGCGATAGTCGGTGGTCACTGCGAGGTCACGTCCCTCGAACAACTGTTCCGGCTCGAGGCCCGGCCACTTGCCATAGATCGAGCCGCCCTTCACCGGGCCGCCCATCACCATCATCACGCCGCCGTGTCCGTGGTCGGTGCCGGCGTTTCCGTTTTCAGCAGCCGTCCGTCCGAACTCCGACATCGTCACCACGACCACGTCGGCCATCCGATCGCCAAGATCGCGCGCAAAGGAGGAAAGTCCGGTGGTGAAGTCGCGCAGGAGGTTCTGGAGCGCTCCGTTCTCGTTGGCGTGATGGTCCCAGCCGTCGAGATCCACAAACGCCACTTCGACGCCGACGTCCGACTTGATGAGCCGCGCCAGTTGCATCAGCCGCGTGCCGAACGCGCCTTGATAGAAGGCGCCATTCGCCGGCGAGTAGGGCTGCTGCCTGATCGACTCGATCCGACGCACCGCGTCGAACATGCCGGTGCCTCGAGCCTTCGTCCCCGCGTCCGTCGATCGCGCGTACAGCCGCTCGAGAATCGCCGCAGAGTCGCTGCCCACCTGGAACTTTGCGAGATCGTCCACGGCGACGGCGCCGCGATCGCCGCGCAACGACTGAGGCAGTGTCGTGCCGACGGCAACGCCACGGAGAGGCGACGAATTCTGAGTCGTGCGGGGCAGCACCCGATTGAGCCAGCCGTCCGCGGACCGCGATCCGTCGGTGCCGGATTCCATGGACGCCTGCGCGTCGGCGTGCGATCGCGAGTTGTCCGGCGAGCCCGCGGCGTGGATCACGGCGAGCTGGCCGGAATCCCACATCGGCTTCAGCGGCTGCATCGCCTGGTTCAGCGCGAACCTGCCATCGAGATCGATGCTTCCGCCTCCTGCTGCGAGCCCCGGCGCGGGAACCGCGATTCCCGGACGCAGCAGGTAATAGCGCTTCTCGAAGAAGGGGACGACCATGTTGAGCCCGTCGGCCGCTCCACGCTGGAAGACAGCCACGAGCACCTTGCGGGAGTTGCGGGCCCCGAGCGAGGTCGAGGGGCCCTGGGCGGACGCGGGTCGAAGCCAGATCTCAGAGGTGCCGAGGACGCCGACCGCGAGGCCGGAGGTGCGAAGGAACCAGCGTCTGCTGTGCATCACGTCACCTCTTCTGATAATCGGGCGAGCCGACAATCACTGCGGCGATCACGTTGGGCGCCGGGGCCCCTTCCTCGATCGCCGCCACGGTTTCAGCGGCCGGCTCATAGCCGGTGAGATCCGTCAGCGCGCGGCGCACGCCCTGTGAGGCGATCGCGCCGGCGTTGACCTTGACGCCGCCGATCTGCCCCGCGGCGAGCGCGTTGGCGAAGCCCATTCGACGGATCAGTCCCGCCGACCCGGCCCAGGCCTCCGCCGTGTTCAGGTAGCCGGTCGGAGGGATCGCGCCGTACAGCGGCTGCCCCATGTCGGTCAGCTGCTGGGCGAGGACCGTGGAATCGGTGACCTCTCCGCCGAGCGCACGCAGCGCGCTGGCCACGAGCTCGAGCGGCGTTTTCACCTTGGCCTGCCATGCGCCTTCCGAGAGGAACTCACGTGAGAAGAGAAGCGTGTCCATCACCGCCCGCAGGTCGCCGTTCGTCTTTGTGAAGGTCGCGGCCATCCGATCGACGAGCGCCTGCGGCGGATCGTCGGCGACGAAGCGCTGCGCCAGCTTCCTCGAAATGAAGCGCGCCGTGGAGGGATGCGCGGCGAGCATGTCGATGATCTTCACGCCCTCGTCTTCACCGCCGCCGCGCGGGAACTTGAGACCGAGCACGATCTTCTCGCCGCGGTCGTGCATCTGCGGATTGAACTGGAACTCGCCGTAGCGGTTCGGGTCGAAGATGGTCCAGCCAGTGAACGCC
>DATLLQ010000081.1:0-4439 GCA_035537775.1 Vicinamibacterales bacterium
GCGACCTCGAACGACTGGTTCTGTGCGTGGGACGGGGAGACGAGAAGGGCCAGCGCGACGCTGAGGACGATGAGCAGCTTTCTCATAGGTTCCTTATCCTGTCACCTCGTGGCAGGTCTGGCGGTGCCATCCCGTGAAGGCGGTGCTGAAGATTTAACAAATCATCCCACTTTGCCGATAGGAGAGCCGTAACCGCGGTGCAACAGGCCGGTTTTCAGGAGGAATAGCGAAGAGTGGCGCGTCACGCCGGGATGGCCCAGGCCGGCAGCGAAACGTTCCCCAAGGCGGTACCGCAGTCTCCGGATCTCGGTAGTGCACGCGCGCGCTGCATCCTCGAGCTCGCGGCGGATCACTATTGGGAGCAGGACGATCAGGATCGCTTCACGCTGCTCTGGCATCGTGACGAGGCGTTTCTGGAGGCCGACAGCGCCCGCGTCATCGGCCAGACGCCATGGGACCTGGGTTGGGAAGTCGTCGGCGGTAACTGGGACGAGCACCGCGCGGTGCGCCGGGCCCGTCAGCCGTTCAACGACGTCCTGAAGATTCCTGTCTCCGGCCGCCCCTTCTATCTGAGCGTGAACGGCCTGCCTGTCTTCGATTCAGTCGGCCGCTTCACGGGGTATCAGGGAATCTTCCGCAACGTGACGGACCGCGTGCGGTCCGACGAACTCCTCCAGCTCGAGCGCGCGATCAATCGCATCCTGGTCGAGGCTGATGGAACGGAAGCGGCTCTCGTGAGCGTGATGCGTACTGTCTGCGAGTCCGAGGGCTGGGCAGCAGCTCAGTACTGGCGTCTCGACGAGAGCGAAGGCGTCCTTCGGATTCATGCGGGGTGGAGCGCCGACGAGGACCGTCTCACACCCGTGCTGAAGGCGGCGATCGAGCTTGCCTGCGGGCCGGACGTCGGGCTCGCCGGGGAAGTGCTGCGAACCGGACAGCCGCTGTGGATTGCGGATCTGACGAAGGACCGGCGGGTCATGCGAAAAGACCTGCCCGCCCTGACCGGCTGGAAGAGTGCACTGCTCGCGCCGATCACCCTGGAGGGCCGCACCATCGGCGTCCTCGAGTTCAACGCCCCGCTCATCCCGCGCCCTGACGAAGAACTGTTGAAGGTCGTTCGCGCATTGGGCCGCCAGATCGGCAACTTCTGCGGCCGCGCCGTCGTGCTGGACCAGTTGCGTGAGAGCGAAGAGCGATTCGCCAACATGGTGGAACTGGCGGCGATCGGCATCAGCCACGTCGACCTTGACGGCCGCTTCATCTACGCCAACCGGCAGCTCTGCGACATGCTCGGCTACACGCGTGAGGAACTGCTCGGCCTGAACGTGAAGCAGCTGTCGCACCCCGACGATCAGCTCGTTACCGCCGCGGAAAGCACCCGGCTCCACGCCGGTGAAATCGAGTCGTACAAGATCGAGAAGCGCTACCTGCGCAAGGACGGCACCACGGTCTGGGTCAGCCTCGCGGTCGCCTGCAAGCGGTCGTCGGACAGGCGCACGCTGTACGACGTCTCGATCGTCGAGGACATCTCTGCCCGCCGTGCAGCCGAGGAACGCATCCAGTACTTGGCGACGCACGACGAGCTGACCGGCCTGATCAACCGGACGATGTTCGGCCAGCTGCTCGCCCATGCGGTGGAGAAGCGGCGCCGGTACGGCCGTCACTTTGCGGTCCTCTTCCTCGACCTGGACCGGTTCAAGATCGTCAACGACTCCCTCGGCCACGAAGGCGGCGATCAGCTCCTCTGCGAGATCGCGAGGCGCCTTCGCACGTGCATTCGTTCGAGCGACGTTGTCGCTCGCTTCGGCGGAGACGAGTTCGTGCTGCTGGTCGAGCTGCCCGATCGCGACGCCGCCGTCGCTGTCGCGCGCACGCTGCTATCGGCGGTGCTGAAGCCCGTGGAGCTGCTTGGCCAGGAATGCCGCGTGACGGCCAGCATCGGCGTTGCGCTGTGTCCCGACCACGGCGACGACGCGACGAGCCTGTTGAAGAACGCGGACCTCGCGATGTACCTGGCGAAGGAGGAAGGGAAGAACAACTTCCAGTTCTTCTCGCCGCAGATCAGCGTGCTCTCCGGTGAGCGCCTGAAGATCGAGGCGTGCCTGTACGGAGCGCTGGAGCGCGGCGAGCTGTCGATGCACTACCAGGCCAAGGTCGACCTCAAGACGGGCGAGATCAAGGGTGTGGAGGCGTTGATGCGCTGGACCCATCCCGAGCTCGGCGCCGTGTCGCCGGCGACGTTCATCCCGATCGCAGAAGAGAGCGACCTCATCGTGTCAATCGGCCGGTGGGCGGTGATCAAGGCGTGCGCGCAGAGCGCCGAGTGGCTGCGGCAGGGTCTCCCGCCGGTCTTCATGGCCGTCAACCTGTCGCCGCGCCAGTTCAAGGATCCAGAGCTGGTGAACAACATCGTGCAGGCCCTCGAAGAGACGGGCATGCCGCCCGGGCTGCTGGAGCTCGAGATCACCGAGAGCATGATGATGCACGACATCGAGGTCGCCGTGACGAAGCTCTCGGCAATCCGCGAGCTCGGCGTGCGGCTGGCCATCGACGACTTCGGGACCGGGTACTCCTCGCTCTCGCAGCTCAAACGCTTTCCGATCGACACGCTCAAGGTCGATCGGTCGTTCATCCGCGACATTCCGGCGGACGCCGAAGACATCGCCATCACCGAAGCGATCATCGCGCTGGGAAAGAGTCTTGGGGTGACGGTGGTGGCCGAGGGTGTTGAGACGCCCGAACAGCAGACGTTCCTCACCGATCGCGCCTGTCACGAGATGCAGGGATATTTCTTCAGCCGTCCCGTGCCGCCCGAGGATTTTGCGGAGCTGCTCCGCACGCACGTTCCGACGCCGAGAACGTAGACCGTCCTCGGCGCCTTCTTGGGCCTTGGGCCTTGGGCCTTAGCCCTTAGGCCTACCGCTTTCGGAACGTGAGCGGAATCCCACCCTGTGCGCTGTTCGTGTTGCCCGCGATTGCGGTTCCGTCCGCGGAGAGCGTTCCCGCAAAGGTCCATTCCTGAGTATTCGGGAACGTCCAGCTGATCGCACGCGCGTTGTTCAGCCTGAAGTTCCTGAATCCGAGATTGATCGGCCGCTCCTGCGGCAGCGTCGTCCGTATCAGTTTTCCGACGACGGAGCCGTCAGGATTCGGCGTGAACTCGATCTCGATGTCGTAGTCGATCGTCTTGAGCTGCGGCCTGCCGACCCAGCGGCCTGCCAGGGCTTTGACCACGTCGGCGGACGCGATGAACGGTTTGGGGCCGCCCGTCGAGCCACCGGCCGCGGGGCTGGGACCGGCAATCGGGCTCGCCGGCGGGGGAGGACCCTGCGTCAGCTCGAGAGCCGGAACGACGGGCTCCACCGGCGGGTTCGTTCGTTCGTGCCGCGACGTGTTCGTGTAATTCGGCACGATGGTGTTGCCCTCATGGCACGCGTACTCCCACCACTCGTAGGTCGGGTCGTTCTTCATCGGATAACGGACGGTGAAGGGACCGGTGAGGACGACTGGATCCTCCGTCTTGATCTCGTAGAGCCACATGTCGTTGTTGACACGGGTGATCCGCTCCGTCGTCTTCATCTGATCGCTCTGCGGGAAACGGTTGCCTGCAGGCGAGCCGACCACGGCGAGGTTGATCGTCGGCGCGTGCCCGCCGCGATAGTTGGTGGTCTCGACGACGAGCGTATTGCCTTCCCAGCGTCCGCGTGATTCGCCCATGAGCTGCTTATGCGCTGACTTCAGCGGCGGCCGGCCGTCGGTGAAGACCACGCGCGCGTCATGGATCATCTCGAGCTCGAAGACGACGACGCCTGGTGCCTGCCAGATCCGGAAGCCGCCGTTGTAGCGGTAGGGCATCATCGACGAGGGCATGCCGCGAGTCGTGCAGCGATCCCAGCTGTCGAAGTCGTTCGGGCCGTCGTAGCTTGGCGATTCGCCCGGGAGCGACCAGCCGCTCCGCATTGCCAGCGCGCGCTTCTTGCCTTCGGGCGTCAACGTCGGCAGCTGGCCGTTCGGCGGGTCGACGATGAGCGACAGCTGACGCTGGGGAGTAGCAGGATCGGTGACCCCGGCAAGAAGCGCCGCACCGAAGTTTCCTTGAGCAATCAGATCGCGGCCGCGGTCGCCGCGGCCCGCTGCTGCGTCGATGGCCTGCTTGTATTCGGCGTCGGTCCGCCACGCTTTGGCGGGATCGCAGGGGCCCCGGGCGCTGGCGCACCGTTCGAGCGGAACGCCCGCCGCCTGCATCATGTTCAGGTTGGCGCTGATGTCGGGCTCGCCCCAGGACGTCTTCGGGTGTACCCAGCCCTTCGGCGTCTCGATGAAGTGGTTGGCCTCGCTCGCTGGCCCACGAACCGAGTCGTTGACCTGGGCGAAGGTCGTCGTGAGGAAGATCGCGGCTCCCGCGGCGCCGAGCAGAACGCTGCGCATCGCCGGAATCA
>DATLLQ010000082.1:0-2163 GCA_035537775.1 Vicinamibacterales bacterium
AATCTCGCGCGACCAGTCGGTGTAGGGAAGACCGCCCTCGATGTTGCCGCCGGCCTCGAAGAACGTCGCGACCGGAGGACCTTTCGGATCGAACGGGAAGGCGTCGGTCGGTGGCTCTAGCTGCACGCCGCCTCGTCCGCCTCCAAATGCGGAGTTCGTATCTCCTCCGCCACCGGCTGCGCCCTGCCTGCCTTCGGCTGGCGCCGGTGCGGCAGCGTCTGCGCCGCGTCCCTGTGCTCCACCGCCCTCACCCTGGCGTCCGCCGCGGCCCTGGCCTCTCGGCGGCCCGCTGTTGGCGCGCATCCAGGTGCCTGAGAAGTCGGGCTTGCCGTCCGCGGTGCGCGGCGTTGGCGCGTCCATGAGCGCGTTGCCCTTGTCGTCGCGCGGGATTCCCGCTTCCGGATACTTTGACCACTGCGCGGTGATCGACGCTGAACAGGCCACGATGATAGCGATCGCGCCGATGAATGCGGAAAGTGCGCTCTTCACTCTCAAACTCTCCTCGGTTGGGGTTGCGGTTTTCGACAAACCGACGGCTGCGGCAAACGGCAGGGCCGGCCGGGGTTCCTATGCTAATACGACAACAATGGCCGGACGTATCTACCGGCTCGACGTAGGGGAGGTGACGTCGGGTCCGTACAACGTTGACAACGGCAGCATCTGAGAAGCCCAGGTCTGATATTGGCGCTTCAGCGACTCGAAGCGATCGGCGTGCCTGGTTCGCATGTCCGCCTTCTCTCCAGGGTCGTTGGCAAGATCGAACAGATGCTCGCCGGATCGATCGCGCAGGTACTTCCACGATCCAACCCGTGCGGCATCGAAGCCTCTGATTCGCCAGAACAGCGTGCGCTCGTACGGAGCGCGCTGGCCGCTACACACCGGCATCAGGTTCTCGCCATCGAGAGGAAACGACGGATCGGCCGCGGCGCCTGCGACACCGAGAATTGTTGCGGTCCAGTCCATGGTGATCGCGGCTTGATCGGTCACGCGGCCGGCTGGAATGACGCCAGGCCATCGCACGATTGCCGGCACACGTGTGCCACCCTCGTTCAGGTACATCTTCTGAAACGAGAACGGCCAGTTGTAGGAGTAGCGCTCGCCGCCGTTGTCGCTCGTGAAGATGACGAGCGTGTCGCGATCGAGCTTCGCCCGCTCGAGTGCTTTGAGCACGCGGCCAATACCGGCGTCCATGCGCTTCATCATCTCGGCGTAGATCTTGAGCGATCCGCCCGCGGTCATCGGGCCAGGCCCGTGCGCCGTGTGCCCGATTGCTTCGTCTTCGGGGCCTTCCCACGGCGCATGCGGCGCCGTGTACTGCAGGCTGATGAAGAACGGCTTCGTGTGCCGGCGCCCGATGATCTCGATCGTCTTGTCGCTCAGCAGATCCGTCAGGTAGCCGACGCGCTCGATAGGCGTGAGGTCCTGCCAGAGATCTCGTCCGCCGCCTTCGCCGGGGCTGCCTCCGCTCGCATCAGCGGCGCGATGCGTGAAGTAATCGACGGCGCCGCTCAGCACACCGAAGAACTCGTCGAACCCATGCCGGTTTGGTCCGAACTCCGGCCGCCAGCCGAGATGCCACTTGCCGACGAGCGAGGTGTCGTAGCCGCTGGCTTTCAGCAGCGATGCGATCGTCGGATGGTCCGGTGGAAGCCCGAGGTCAGGTGGCGAGCTCGCCTGCAGCGGCTCTGCCAATCCCACTGGTAGGCGTTGCGGATACCGGCCCGTGATGTACGCACAACGCGTAGGCGTGCAGACCGGTGCCGCGGCGTAGCTGCTCGTGAATCGAATGCCCTGCCGCGCGAGATTGTCGAGAACCGGTGTCTGATAGTCCGGACGTCCGTAGCAGCTCAAGTCGCCGTAGCCAAGATCGTCGGCGAGGATGAACAGCACGTTCGGACGCGTGGCGCTGTGAGCGGGCGCGACCGTCGTTGCGATAGCGGTGGTGGCGACGGCTGACTCGATGAACTCGCGACGCGTCACCTTCGGTGACATGCGCGCAGTCTACACCCGCTTGGTCTTCCACATCCCTTTCGAAAACAGCCAGCCGCTCACGAAGGCCATCGTCGAGAACGCCACGCTGACGGCAATGAACACGCCCGTTGGTCCGAAGCCGAATGGGTGCGCGAGTGCCCACGCGAGCGGGATCTCCCACAGCCATAGGCA
>DATLLQ010000083.1:0-5495 GCA_035537775.1 Vicinamibacterales bacterium
GCCCTGGCTTGGCTGTCCATGTGCCGGTGTACTCGCCGGCGCGTCCCTCGGCAGCGGCGCGCCAGTTCCCGTTCCACGCTGACGCGGACTTCGCGGCGGACCAGACGCCACGTGCGATGACGCGGCTCTGCGCGTCGATGAGGGTCCACGTGCCGGTCACGGTGCCGGTCTTCGCGTCTTCCGTCGCCGTCCAGGTTCCGGCGAGTGTCAGCCCGGTACTGCTCCGCGCCGCCCAGGTATTCGGCCGCCCCTGGGACTGCGCAGCGACGAGCCCGGCTCCGACCACCAGAATGGCAATCACGCACAGCGAACGCACGACCAGGTTCATTTCTTCGCGATCTTAGCGATCTTCGCGTCCTTCGCGGTTTCGGACAGGTCCGCCTGAAGGCGGACGCACGGCATGTTGGGAGTTGGGAATTGGGAGTCGGGGGTTTAGTATTGCGCGATATGCGTCACGTTCTAACCGGCGTCGCACTCTCAGTCGCCCTGCTCGCGCCAGGGGCCGCACCCAGCGCATGGGCACAACATGAAACCGCGCAGGATCTGCTCGACGGCGAGCGCGCCTACGGCGCCCGCTGCACGACCTGCCACGGGCCCAACGGCGACCTGGTGCCCGGCATCAACTTCTCCGCCGGACAGTTCCGCCGGCCGATGACCGACGCGGATCTCTCCCGCATCGTCCGCCAGGGCATTCCGAACACGCCGATGCCCGCGAGCAATGTCACCGAGGCGCAGGCAGGACAGATCGTCGCGTACCTGCGTTCGATGGCGGCCGGCAAGTCCGCGGTGGCCGTGAAGGGCGACTCGGCGCGCGGCAAGATGGTCTTCGACACCAAGGGCAACTGCGCGTCGTGCCACAGCATCGGCGGCCTGGGCTCACGCCGGGCGCCGGATCTCTCCAACGTCGGCGCGGCGCGCCGCGCGCCGGAGCTCGAACGTGCGCTGCTCGACCCGCAGGCAGACGTGCAGCCCAACCACCGCTACTACCGCGTCGTCACGAACGACGGCGCGACAGTGACCGGCTGGCTGCTCGGCTACGACACGTTCAACGTCCGCCTGCTCGACGGCAAGGAGCAGCTCCGCTCGTTTGCCAAGAGCGACCTGAAGTCCCACGGCTTCATCGATTCACCGATGCCTTCATACAAGAACACGCTCTCGTCTCAGGAACTCGCCGACATCGTCAGCTACCTGTCGTCGCTCCGGACCACCACAACGGCGCCCGCTGGCCCTGCCCGCTGAGAGGCTGCACATGAAGCTCAAGCTCGCCATCATTCTTGTTGTTGCCGCAGCGTCGCTGCAGGCGCAGGTCACCTACGACCGCATCCTCGCCGGCGTCGACAAGGAGCCGCACAACTGGCTCTCTTACTCGGGCACGCCGAAGAACCAGCGCTACAGCCCGCTGACGCAGATCACGACGGCCAACGTGAAGAACCTGCAGCAGGCGTGGATCTGGCAGGCGGCGTCACTCGAAAAGTTTCAGGCGACACCGCTCGTCGTTGACGGGGTGATGTACACCGTCGAGGCGCCCAACAATGTCGTTGCGCTGGACGCCGTCACTGGGCGGCCCTTCTGGCGGTTCAACTACACGCCGGCGCCGGAAGCGCGCTCGTGCTGCGGCCGCGTCAACCGCGGCGTCGCGATTCTCGGCAACACCCTGTATCTGGGAACGCTCGACGCGCATCTCGTCGCGATCGATGCGAAGAGCGGCCAGCAGATCTGGAAAACGCAGGTCGCGCTCGCGAAGGCCGGCTACTCGATCACCCACAATCCGACGATCGTCAAGGACAAGGTCATCGTCGGCACCGGCGGCGGCGACGGCCCGATCCGCGGATACATCGCGGCGTTCGACGCAAAGACCGGCGCCGAGGTCTGGCGCTTCTACACGATTCCCGGGCCGGGTGAGCCGGGCAACGAAACGTGGAAGGGAGACTCGTGGAAGACCGGCGGCACCGGCGTGTGGAACGCGGGGGCCTACGACCCTGAGACGAACCTCGTCTTCTTCGGCACCGGCAACCCGGCGCCCGACTGGGATGGCTCCACGCGCCTTGGCGACAACCTGTACAGCGACAGCGTCGTCGCCCTCGACGCAGACACCGGCAAGTTGAAGTGGCACTACCAGTTCACGCCGCACGACGAGCTCGATTACGACTCCACGCAGGTGCCGGTCCTGGCCGACATCCAGTTCAACGGCCGCCCGCGCAAGGTGATGCTGTGGGCCAACCGAAACGGCGTCGCCTATGTGCTCGATCGCACGACTGGTGAATTCCTCAAGGGCAAGCCGTATGTGAAGGCCAACTGGCTGGACGGATTCGACGCCAAGGGACGGCCGAACCAGGTGAAGTTCCCCTCGAAGGAAGGCACGGCGATCTATCCGCACGTCCACGGTGCCACGAACTGGGCGCCGCCGGCGTTCAGCCCGCGCACGGGATTGTTCTATGTCGCCACGTGGGAGAACTCAGGCACCCTCGCAGTGGAAGGCCAGTTCCCGCGCGCGATTCCAGGTCCGAACACCCGCCAGACGACGATGGGCGCGACGGGCCTGGTGCCGTTCTACAACGATGCCGATAACGGCGAGGCCTATGGCGTGGTGCGGGCGCTGGATCCGCAGACGCTCGAGAAGAAGTGGGACTTCAAGCTGGGCGACATCACCTGGGGCGGCACGATGGTGACCGCGACCGACATCGTCTTCAGCGGCGGCCGCGACGGCTACTTCGTGGCGCTCGACGCGAAGACCGGCGCGCTCTTGTGGAAGGCCAACGTTGGCGGACAGATCAACGCGGCAGCGATCAGCTACGCGGTGAACGGCAAGCAGTACGTGGCGATCAACGCCGGGAGCGCGCTGTTCGCCTACGCGCTGCCGTAACGTACTCTCCGGCTTCAGCCGGACCTGAACACGAAGGCACGAACAGTTCGAAGGACGCGAAGAATACGACGCACCGAGGCACCGAGGCCATCGAGCTTCGGTGCCTTTCTTCTGTACGTTGGATATCATCAGTGGACATGCAGTCCAGTGCAACAGCGCCAATCCGTCACCGTGCAGGGCCCAGCGACGGCATTCCCGAGCAGGGGCGTCTCGTCGTCGACATCGGCGATACGACCGTTGGCATTTTTCGCGTCGGCGGAAAGCTCTTCGCCTACGAAAACAGCTGCCCGCACATGGGCGGGCCCGTTTGCCAGGGGCTGGTGATCCCCGCCGTCCGCGAACTGATCAACGACAAGCAGGTCTCCACCGGCTATGCCTTCGACGAATCCGAGATGCGGATCGTCTGCCCGTGGCACGGCTATGAGTTTTCGATTGAAACGGGATCGCATCCGGCAAAGTCGTCGATCCGCCTGAAGCGTGTCGCCGTGGAGGAAGAAGGTGGTCACGTCTATGTCACCCTCTGACGAGGTCCGCCTGCCGCCAGGGAAGGCGGACGCGACGACTGCGGTGGCGCTGCTGGAACAGCTGGCGAATACTGACCATCTCCCTGCGGACGACGTGCGCGGGATTATCAGCGCGGCAACGCGGCTCTACGCGCAGGCCTGCACGCAGGCAGGATACGAACTGCCGCCGCTGGCGCCGGATGTCGCCACGACCGACGCCATGATGCTGGCGTGCGCGCTGCTGCGCTCCCAGGACCTGACGCCGTTCGACATGGCCATGTGGTTTTCACGCGGCGCGAGGCACTCCTGATGTCCAAGGTCGTCGATACCCCCACCGTCCGCGCGCGCGAGACGCAGCAGATCACCACGCGCACCGACTCGCGCGAGATCCTCGCCAACGCGAAACGCGACATCGAGCGCTACAAACTCAAGGACTACTTCATCGTTGACGTGGACTCGCATCACGTCGAGTTCGACTCCTGGTCCGAGGTGCTCGATCACATCGAAGATCCGGTGCTGCGGCGCAACGGCAAGACAATGGCGTCGCTGTGGCCGAACGCGCACAACATCGCGCTGAGCAACCATCCGCCTGGGCTGACGTTCCAGGACGTGCACGGGAGGATTCCGCACCAGATTCAGCTCGCCGAGGATGTGGACACCTCGAACGGCGAGCACCGCGACCTGACGCTGATGCGCCGCGCCATCGACACGATGGGCATCGACGTCCAGATCGTGTTTCCGCAACCGATGCTCGAGATCGGGCTGCATCCGTCCGCAGAGATCGAGACGCAGCTCATCTTCGCCTACAACCGCTGGTTCACGAGCCGCATCCTGGCGCACGAGCCGCGTATCAAGTCGATGCTGGCGCTGCCGTTCGGCAGTCCGGATGCGTGTCTCAGGACGATCGATGAGTTCGCAGACAAGCCGGGAGTCATCGGCTTCCTGATCACCGGCCAGCGGCAGGTCGGGGTGTACGGTTCGCAATACATGCCGGTCTACCGCGCCCTCGAGGAGCGCGGCCTCCCGCTCGGCTTCCACGCGGGACCGGACTACAGCATCGGCCGGCTGCTGAACCGCTTCGTCTCCGTGCACTCACTGTCGTTCGTGACGTGCAACATGATCCACCTGACCAACTGGATCATGAACGGGCTGAACGAACGGTTTCCGAACCTGAAGGTGATCTGGATCGAGAGCGGCCTCGCCTGGCTGCCGTTCATGATGCAGCGGCTCGATCACGAATACCTGATGCGCCAGTCGGACGCGCCGCTGCTGAAGAAGCTGCCGAGCGAATACATGCGCGAGATGTATTACACGTCGCAGCCGATGGAACGGACGAACCTCAAGCTGCTGGAAGCGACGTTCGACGCCATCAAGGCGGAGACGCAGCTGCTCTTCGCGTCGGACTGGCCGCACTGGGACTTCGACACGCCTGGCAAGCTGGCTGGCCTGCCCTTCCTCTCGGAAACCGCCAAGCGAAACATCCTCGGGGAGAACGCTCGCCGCCTGTTCAAGCTCTAAGCGGCTCGCGCGTGGCGGGTCCAAGGGACCTGACGGTGGTCGGTCCAATGAGACTTCGCAGTCGGTCCAAGCAACTGACGCAGTCGGTCCAAGGAACTCACGTTGGTCGGTGCGACTGGTGCAAGCCAGGTGAGGCGCTACTTCAAAGTGTGGGTCGATCGGCTTGACATCCCGAGATCGACGCCGTGACCCATCGACGACCGTCTGAGCAATCCTGATCGGCCCGACACTCGCCAGTCTGTTTGGACCAACCAGCGTCAGTCCCTTTGGACCGACCAGCGACAGCTCCTTGGACCAACAATCGTCAGGGAGTCTTCGCTGCGTAGTACCCGTCTCTCGCCCGGACGCGCAGGTCCTTGTGCTGCGGGCGGACGAGCCGGATCTTCACCTCGCGCCATCGTCCGTCGCGTCGTTGGTCCGTGGAGACATACCCGAGGCTGTACTGCGATCGAACCTCAGTTACGATGCGACGGTGCACTTCGTCCAACTGGTCCGGGCCATTCGGGAACATGGTGATGCCGCCGGTGTGATCGGCGACCTGACTCAGTTGAAGTCCGTGCGAGCTCCCCTTGCCGTGACCGAATCCGACGCCGAACACCGTCACCGCCGCC
>DATLLQ010000084.1:0-9717 GCA_035537775.1 Vicinamibacterales bacterium
CCGCTGACGCAGATCACGCGCGACAACGCCCAGGATCTCCAGCTCGCATGGGTGTGGCCGATGAACGAGGGCGGAACGCAGCAGCCCTCACCCCTCGCGCACAACGGCACGATCTTCCTGAACAACACCGGCGGCATCATCCAGGCGCTCGAAGGCAAAACCGGCAACCTGATCTGGGAGCATCGCCTTGGCGGCAATACCGCGATGCGCGGCATGGCGCTCTACGGCGACAAGCTGTTCGTCACGATGAGCGACGCGAACATCGTTGCGCTCGAGGCGAAGTCCGGCAAGCAGGTGTGGAAGCAACCCATGCCGGACGGCCGCGGCAGTTCGAGCGGGCCGTTGGCGGCACGGGGCAAGTTGATTCAGGGGATGGGCGGCTGCCAGGCGTACGTCGAGCAGAAATGCTTCATCAGCGCCTACGACGCGAACACGGGCAAACAGCTCTGGCGATTCCAGACGATTGCAACCGATGGAGACGCCGGCAAGACGTGGGGCGCGCTCAGCACGCTCTATCGCGCCGGTGGAGAAACCTGGATTACCGGCAGCTACGATCCGGATCTGAACCTCACCTACTGGGGAACCGCCCAGGCCAAGCCCTGGATGCCGGTGAGCCGCGGACTCGACGCTCTCGAAAAAGCGCTCTACACGAGTTCAACCGTCGCACTCGATGTCGATACCGGCAAACTCTCCTGGTACTACTCGCATGCACCGAGTGAAGCGCTCGATCTAGACGTCGTCTTCGAGCGGCTGCTCGCAGATTCCGGCGGACAGAACCTCGTGTTCACCGTCGGCAAAGACGGCATCCTCTGGAAGCTCGATCGCAAGACCGGCAAGTATCTCGGACACAAGGAGACGGTGTTCCAGAACGTCTGGGATCGCTTCGATCCCGTCACCGGCGAGCCACGCTATCGCCAGGACATCCTCGATTCCGAAGTCGGCGAGTGGGTGGACGGGTGCCCGAGCACGGAGGGGGGCCACAACTGGCAGGCGATGAGCCACAACAAGACGATCAATGCCTTGATCATCCCGTTGAGCCAGAGCTGCATCGCCATTCGCGCCCAGCGCATTGAGCAGCGGCCGGGTGGCGGCAGCGGCGGAGGCGCCGATCGGCGCTTCTATGAAATGCCCGGCACTGACGGCAATATCGGGAAGCTCGCCGCGTACGACGTGAACAGCCTGAAGGAGCTGTGGTCGCTGCAGCAGCGTGCGCCGTTCCTGACGTCTGTCGTCTCGACGGCTGGCGGTGTGGCGTTCGTCGGCGATCTCGATCGGTCGTTCAAGGCGGTTGACGTACGAACGGGCAAAGTCCTGTGGCAGACGCGTCTCTCAACGTCCGTCCAGGGCTTCCCCATTACGTTCGCTGTGGACGGCAAGCAGTACGTCGCGGTGACAACGGGACTCGGCGGTGGAAGCCCGCGCCTTGTGCCGTCGACGCTGGCGCCGGAGATCAAAGTGCCGGCCACCGGTCAAGCGATGTACGTGTTCGCGTTGCCCGATCGGAGGTAACGAGTAACGGTCCGGGTCAGGGAGAAACCATGAAGCAGTACATTCGTCTCGTCATCGGACTGATTGGAATCGCTGCGGCGTCGATCACGCTCGTGGCGCAGCAGGCCGCCCCGCCGCCACCGCCGCCCGCTGCGCCGCAGACATCGCCCGGTGCGGCGCCGCAGGCGGCGATTGACTCGCCCCTGCTCCGCAACTACTCGCCGGTCACACGAAACCGCCTGCTGAAACCGGAAGACAGGAACTGGCTGCAGATCCGCCGCAGCTATGACGGGTGGGGGTACAGCCCGCTCGACAAGATCACGCCGGCGAACGTATCACGTCTCAAGCTGGTGTGGACGGCGAAGACGGAAGAACTGGGTGCGCATCAGGCGCCACCGCTCATCAACAACGGCGTGATGTTCATCAGCACGCCGAACAATCAGGTTGCGGCCTACGACGCGAAGACCGGCACGCTGCTGTGGCGATACAAGCGCGTCCGCCCGGCGACGGCGTTTGTTGCGCACCCCTCCAACCGCGGGCTCGCCCTCTACGGCGACAAGGTCTATTACGGTGCCGGAGAAGCCGTCGTAGTTGCGCTCGACGCAAAGACAGGTAAAGAGGTCTGGGCGCGAGAGGTCTACGACAACACCTACCGGTACTACATCACGCTGGCGCCGCTTGCGGCCGACGGCAAGATTCTCGTCGGCGCGTCGGGCGGGGAATTTGGCGTGCGCGGATATGTCGCGGCGCTCGACCCGGAGACGGGCAAAGAGATCTGGCGCGCCTATACCGTGCCCGAACCTGGCGAACCCGGAAGCGAGACGTGGCCGAAGGGCGATCAGTGGAAGACCGGAGGTGCATCGGTCTGGGTGACCGGCAACTACGATCCGGAGACCAACCTTGCCTTCTTCGGCACCGGCAACGGCGGTCCATGGATGGGCGACCAGCGTCCCGGCGACAACCTCTACGTCGCATCAACCGTCGCGATCGACGCGCAGACCGGCAAGATCAAGGGACACTTCCAGTACAACCCGAACGAGTCGTGGGACTGGGACGAAGTGTCGCCGCCGCTGTTGATCGACTTCCGCCGCAACGGCCGGACAATCAAAGGGCTCATCAACGCGTCGCGCTCGGGGTACCTCTGGTTCCTGGAACGGACGAACGGACCGATCAGGTTCGTCGACGGCAAGCCGTACGTGAACCAGACGGTGTACCGCTCCCTTGACCCGAAGACCGGCCGCCCGGACGTCAATCTCGACGCCAAGCCAGGAACGGACAAGGAAGCGACGTACTGTCCGTCGCTGCACGGCGGCAAGAACTGGCCGCCTGCCGCTTACAGTCCGCGCACGCGCATGATGTACATCCCGGCGAACAACAACCTGTGTCAGACGCTGGCAGGCGCAGCCGTCACCTACGTGAAAGGTCAGGCGTTCACCGGCACTCGCCCTGGAGGTGGAACCAACCTCCGCCCGGGCGCCGAGCACGTCGGCGAGGTGCAGGCCTGGAACGTCGATACCGGACAGAAGGCGTGGACGCACACCTACAAGATGGCGAACTGGGGCCCGCTCCTGGCAACCGGCGGCGGCCTGGTGTTCGGCGGCGGCACGCCCGATCAGAAACTCCGCGCGTTCGACGCGACAACGGGCAAGCTGCTCTGGGAGTTCGAGACCAGTTCAGGCGTTGAAGCCCCTCCATCGTCGTTTGAGATCGATGGCAAACAGTACATCGCGGTACTGACCGGTTGGGGCGCGGACGCGAGCGGCATGGGCGCCACCGTCGCGCGCTTCTTCCCCGAGGCCAATCCGAAGACGCCAGCAGTTGGCGGAGCGGTCTACGTATTCGCGGTCGACTGAAAAGGCCGCAGGAATCAGACCTAAGGCCCAAGGGCTGTAACAGGAATCAGACAAGAGGAGTCAGGGATGAAGGCAACAGTGATGATCGCGGCCGTTGCCGCTGCAACCTTCTTCGCGGCCGGCACCGCCCAGGCGGCAACGTGCGAGAGCCTGATGACCGCGAAGCTGACGAATGGAACCGTCACCTCGGCACAGCCAGTGGCGGCCGGCGCGCTTGCGCAGACCGGAGGACGCGGCGGCGCCGCGCTCGCGGACCTCCCGGCGCTCTGCCGTGTCGCCGCTACGCTCACGCCCACGAAGGAGTCCGACATCAAGATCGAAGTCTGGCTGCCGGCGGCCGGGTGGAACGGCAAGTTGCAGGCGGTCGGCAACGGCGGCTGGAACGGCAACATCGACACCAATGCGCTGGCCGGAGCCATCCGCCGCGGTTACGCGGGCACCAGCACCGACACGGGCCATCAGGGCGGCGCGGGTCCCTGGATGCAGAACCAGGAGAAGCTCGCCGACTGGGCGTATCGCAGCGTCCATGAAACGGCAGTCGCCGCGAAGGCGCTCGTCAACGCGTTCTACGGCGAAGCACCGAAGTTCTCCTACTTCACCGGCTGCTCGGCCGGCGGACGCCAGGCGATGGTGTCGGCGCAGCGCTACCCCGCCGACTTCGACGGTATCGTCGCCGGTTCGCCAGGGCTCGACTGGACGAGCCGAGCCGTGTCGGCCGTACGAGGTGCTCAGGCCTTCGAGCGCGATCCCGCCGGCAAGGTGCCCGCGGCGAAGTATGCAGCGATCAATGCGGCGGTCCTCAGCGCGTGCGACGCCAACGACGGAGTGAAGGACGGCGTTCTCGAAAACCCGAAAGCGTGCAAGTTCGATCCCGCTGTGCTCGCGTGCAAGGGCACTCCCGACAACTCGTGTCTCACGCCAGCCGAAGTTGCCACGGTGAAGGCGCTGTACGCTTCACCAGCCAACCCGAAGACGAAGCGGGAAATCACCGGGCTCGCACTGGGGAGTGAGGTCGCGTGGACCGACGCAGGCTGGAGCGCTCCTGCCCGCAGTACGGGCCTGGAGCTGTTCCGGTTCGCGACCGCCAATCCGCAGTGGTCGCTCGCGGACTTCAACTTCGAGCGGGATGTGGTGCTGGCGGAAGAGAAGGCTGGAATCATGAACGCGCTCGACACGAACCTGAAGCCGTTCTTCGATCGCGGCGGCAAGATCATCTCGTATCACGGCTGGAACGATCCGCAGATCTCACCGCTGAACACGACGCAGTATTACGACCGCGTCATCGCGGCCATGGGCGGCAGGGACCGCGTGGCCCAGAACTATCGACTGTTCATGGTTCCCGGAATGAACCACTGCGGCCAGGGAATCGGCACATCGACGTTCGACATGGTCGCCGCGCTCGAGCAGTGGGTTGAGGGCAAGAAGGCGCCAGACTCAATCCCGGCGTCGCGATCGGATGGCGGCAAGGTCGTGCGCACGCGGCCGCTCTGTGCGTATCCGCAGGTGGCGTCCTACAAGGGCTCTGGCAGCACGGACGACGCGTCCAATTTTGTTTGCAAATAGGTGCGAAGGGACTGGGGCGACGAGAGCCATGGGCACTCGTCGCACCCGTACTCATTCGCACCTATAGCACTCCTCGCACCTATCGCACTTTGAAGTGCGGGTTCTCGATGAGCCCCACGACGTTGCCGAAGGGATCGGTCACTGCGGCAACCTTGATTCCCTCGCCCACATCCTGAATCGCTTCGTGCGGTGTGGCGCCCTGGGCGAGCATGTGCGCATGTGCGGACGCGATGTCCGGCACTCCCCAATACGTGAAGACATTGTTCCCGATCGTCATCTCCCCTGAGTGCGGATGCAGCCCGAGCTCGTACCCGCCGATGTCAAAGCCGACGTAGAAGGGTTCATCGAAATACGGCTGAACGCCAAACGCGTTCGCGTACCACGCCTTCGCGGCAGCGAGATCGCGGACCCGGTAGATCACGGTTCTCAATCCAAGGAACATGGCAGCTCCGATGCAGGAGGGGCGGTGTGCGGCGTGATCGTCGGCGGTCGCAGCACACGTCTCCGGTGCTCGCGTTCGCCTACATCCGCATCCCGTGCGAGGTGGGGAGCAGGTAGGGCTCAGTGATCGATCGGAGAGCCCGCTAGGTACGCGGCGAGGATAGCATCAAGCGCGCAACGAGCTCAACGACCTCGCGGTAGGTGCCTGGCCCATCAGGTCCGAAGTAACTCTTCAGGTCGAGCGTCGCGCTCCAGTCCTGGCGGCGTGCCGTCGCTTCTGCCATGAGCGGTTCGACTCCGATCGCCTTCAGGGTTTCGGCGACTTCTTCCATCTCCCGCGCGCGGCGCTCACCGTGAACGACCATGCGTCCGGCCGTGTAGTCCGCCAGCTTCTTCCAGTCGATGCCGGGCCACGTTTCCTGGAGCGACGCGAACACCTTCTCGTCCGCCTCGTATGGCGTGGCGGCGAGCACGCATTCGACAAGGAGCGCCTCGAGGCCTTTGACGACGATGCTGCGGCACATCTTGACGGCAGCCGCCTTGCCGATCGGACCGTCGAGCGCCTCGAGACGCATGCCGAGAGGCGCCATGCGATCGACGAATTGGCGGGCCGCAGGACCGCCAATGAGCATCGGCACTGCGTGCCCGTACGGCTGCACGGGCGCCATCACCGCAGCCTCGACAAACGCCGCGCCAGTGGCCCCAATCACCGCAGCCACGTCGCGCTTCAGGGCCGGCGAGACGGAATTGAGATCGGCATAGAGGTGCCGGCCGGTCAGGAATGGCGCTGTTTGCCGTGCGGCTGTGAGGGCTTCGCTGCAGGTGACAGTGGACAGGATGACGTCAGCGGAGCCGGCAAGCTCTTCGGAAGACGCAGCGAGGGCGACGCCGGCGTTGCCTGCGCGCTCGCGAATCAGCGGGCCGCGATCCAGTGCGTGCGCCGCGATGTCGTAGGCGAAGACCGACGTCACGCCGGACGACGTGAAACCGTTTCCGATCGTAAAACCGGCTTCGCCGAAGCCGACAAAGCCTATTCGGATTCGTCCACCCATCGCGCGCCGAGCTCAGTCAGCTTCGCTCGGAGTCCATAGAAGTCCAGGCCGAGTTCGCCGTTGCGGAGCTTCTGGCGGGACTTCTCTTCCTTGACGAGGCGTTCCTCGCCCAGCTTCGCAACCTCTCCGGCAAGGTCGCGCGGGACGACGACCACGCCGTCGACGTCGGCGACGATGACGTCACCGGGGTTGATCCGCGCGCCCGCGGCAACGACCGGCACGTTGACGGAACCGGCGGTCGCCTTGACGGTGCCCTGCGCTGACACCGCTTTCGACCACACGGGAAACTCCATGGAGGTGAGGTCGGCAACGTCGCGGACACCCGCGTCGATCACCAGGCCGGCCACGCCGTGAGCGCGCGCCGAAACCGCCAGCAGTTCGCCGAACATCCCGTCAGTGGACTCGGACGTCGTGGTCACGACGAGGATGTCGCCCGGCTGGCACACCTCGATGGCTGCGTGAATCATCAGGTTGTCGCCAGGCTGGCACAACACCGTGAGCGCGCTCCCGGCGGCCCGCGCCGCCGGATAGATCGGCCGCATGTACGGCCGCAGCAGGCCGGTGCGTCCCTGCGCCTCGTGCACGGTGGCCACACCCTGCTGGCCGAGGGCACGAATCACGTCGGCATCGGCGCGGCGAATGTTGCGAACGATGACTGGTTTCATCGAATCAACCTGTTGATGCGAGGGTAGACGCGCCGTGTGTTGCCCTCGAGAATCCTCTGCCGTTCGTCGCCGGTAATTGCCGCACTATCCACGTAGCGCTTGGTGTCGTCGTAGTAGTGACCGGTCTCCGGATCAATTCCGCGTACCGCGCCCACCATTTCCGATCCGAAAAGGACATTGTCGGCGGGCACCACCTTGAGCAGCAGGTCGACGCCCGGCTGGTGGTACACGCACGTGTCGAAGAAGACGTTGTCGCGAATCAGCTCGGTGAGCAGCGGCCGCTTCATGTCCTGCGCCAGGCCGCGGTACCGGCCCCAGTGATACGGCACGGCCCCGCCTCCGTGCGGGATGATCATGCGCAGGGCCGGGAAGTCCTTGAACAGATCCGCCTGCAGGAACTGCATGAAGGCTGTCGTGTCGGCGTTCAGGTAATGCGCACCGGTGGCGTGGAAGTTCGGATTACACGACGCGCTCACGTGGACCATCGCCGGCACGTCGAGCTCGACCATCTTCTCGTAGAACGGATACCAGAAGCGATCGGTGAGCGGCGGTGCGGTCCAGTGACCCCCGGAAGGATCGGGGTTGAGGTTGCAGCCGATGAAGCCCAGCTCGTTGACGCAGCGCTCCAGCTCCTCGATGCAGTTCGCGAGCGGCGCGCTCGGGGTCTGCGGCAGCTGGCACACGCCGACGAAGTTCTCCGGAAACAGTGCACAGACGCGATGAATGAGGTCGTTGCAGTGCCGCGTCCAGTCGAGGCTCGTGGCGGCATCGCCGATGTGATGCGCCATCGCCGACGCGCGCGGCGAGAAGATCGTGACGTCGGTGCCGCGATCGTTCTGGAAGCCGAGCTGCGGCTTCACGCTTTCCCGCAGCTGATCGTCTGTGATCGTGGCGAGCACCTTTGGCGGCGCGGCGTGCGGATCTTTCAGCGCAGCGATCTGATCGTCGCGGAAGGCCTGAAGCTGTTTGGGCGCGGTCGTGTAGTGACCGTGGCAGTCGATGACCAAGTTGAAAAGTAAGAAGTGGAAAGTGGAAAACTACGTCTAACGTGCGCTAGTTCCGGCTGACGGTGAACTCGCCCTTCCTCGTGCCCTGCGTCCATGTCCCGTGGAACACTTTGTAGTACGCGCCCAGGTTTTCGAGTGTGCCGTCCACGCGGACGGGAACGGTCTTGCCGGCTTCCTTCACTTCTCCATCGATCCGCACCTTCCAGGAGGTGACGGCCGAATAGTCGATCGTCACCGTCTTGAAGGTGCCTTCCGAGTCTGTACCTGGATTGATCGTTCCAGTCAGCTGCTTACCGTCCCAGGCAATGTCCAGCAGCAGACGCGACGGGCTGGCTTTCGGCCCCCACTCGCCGCTCCACTGCCCCTTGAGCGGATGGCCGAACTGTGCGAAAGCGATGGCCGGCAGCAGCGCAAACACCACCGCTACCAACGCAAGAAGCTTAGGCCTGCTTAGGCCTTGGGCCGTGGGCCATGGGCCTTCCACTATCGTGACCCCCGCCCCGGCTTTTCACCGGGCTGCGGACGCGGTCCGAAAATCGGCTGTCCGAGATCGTCGGTGAGGCGATTGAGGTAGCGGTTGTTCTCCTGGCAGATGTACTCGGGAAGCTCACCGGTGACGTTGAACGGAATGTCCCAGGCCATCGTGAACGGCCGTGTGTATGCGCCGGGATCGTTGACGGTGGCCTCGTAGTGCAGCGTCTGCTTGCTGGGCCGTGTCCAGCGCTCCGTGACTTCCATCAGGTCCGTATGCGGATGCCCGAAGTAGTCGAGCCAGCTGTTCTCGTTGAAGCCCTTGTTCTCGACGATGAGCGTGTCCTTGTCCTGCCAGCGGCCGACCGAGTATCCGAGGTACGTGGGATTCAACTCGTCGCCCTTGGGGAACTCACGACCATCGAGGTAGATCTCCCGCCAGATGTGCGTGGCGCCTTCGAAAATCATCACGATGCGCTTGTGCTCCGGCAACTGGATGATCTCCATCTGGTACGGCGTCGCCATCATGCGCGGGCCACCAGGAGGCAGGCAGTAGCCCTCGGGATCGAACTTGGATTCGTTTCTCGAGTTGTAGTCGTAGACCGCAGCTGACCATGGCATCCAGGGCATCCACGGCTCCGACTTCGAGCCGCCGCGTCCACCGCCGCCACCGCCTCCACGTGCACCACCGCCAGCGCCGCGAGCCGCAGCCTGCTGCGCGGCAATCTCAGGAACCGGCTCAGTGCTGCCGGGCCCGGTCACCACTCGCATCGCCATGTTGGTGATGTAAGGAACGCTGTAGGTACCTTTCTCGCCAGGCACGCGTCCGAAGTTGACGGTGCCGTCGGCGAGACGCGGGGTGGGATCCTGCGGACCGCGGCCTCGCCCGCGGCCACCGCCCTGCCGGGCTGCGCCGGCAGGCGGAGCTGTCGTGGCCGCACCAGCCTGCGGTTGCTGTTGCGGCGCCTGGGCCTGCAGCCACACCGTGGACGCAAACACCGCTGCGGCTGCCGCACTAATCAGTGCGGCGCGAATACTCTTGATCACCAAGGTTCCGGACGCTTACGGAGTGTTGCCCTGGCTCGATGCCGCGAACAGACGCTTGCCCGTGGCCTCGAGGACGACCGTGCGCGCATTGCCGGTCGGACTGCCATCCTTCGCGAGACTGCCCTCGACG
>DATLLQ010000085.1:0-16690 GCA_035537775.1 Vicinamibacterales bacterium
CTCTCCGGCCGCCCAAACGACCGGCCGTGGACGTGTCGTCGCCATCGGCGACGTCCACGCGGATATCCGCGCCCTGCGGCTGGCGCTGCGCACCGCCGGCGCGATTGACGCTCGCGACGAATGGGTTGGCGGCGCGCTGACCGTCGTCCAGCTGGGCGATCTCATCGGGCGCAGTGACGACGAACGCGAGGTGCTGGACTTTATCTTCGATCTCCAGCGCCGGGCCCGAAAGGCCGGCGGGACGGTTCACGCACTCATTGGAAATCACGAAGTGATGGGTGGGCGGCTCGACAACCAGGCCGTCGGCCCCAATCCATTTGCAGAATGGGAACAGCTCGCCGGCCTGCAGCGCGACGACCCGAGATTGCGGCACCTGCCGCCGCACGCACGCGCGCGTGGCGCGGCCCTGATGCCGGGCGGGCCATACGCCAGGCAGATCGCCGAGTTCCCGGTCGTCCTCAAGCTTCGAGAGACGGTGTTCGTCCATGGTGGCGTCGTGCCCTACTGGGCGAAGTACGGCATTGACCGTATCAATCGCGAGGTTCGCGCGTGGCTGCGCGGCGAGACTAGAGAGCCCGACTCAGCGCTCGGAGTGGACGATGGCGATCGCGTGATGTGGACGCGACAATTCTCCGCCGGCGTCACGCCCGAGGATTGCGCGCTCCTTGGGGAGTCCCTCAAGATCCTCGGCGCCCGCCGAATGATCGTGGCTCACACGGTCCACGAAGAGATCACCCCGAGGTGCGACGGACGCGTCTGGGCAGTGGACGTCGGAATGTCGCGTGCCTACGGTGGACGTGTGCAGGTGCTGGAGATCCTCGACGACTCCACGCTGCGCGTTCTGCACCCGTAGGTTTCTTTCCTGAAGAGCTTGCAGCCAACTCGGCAGTGTGACGTCTGTGTAACGTCGAAGTAACGCGCGATCGTTCTCGAGCGTCTCAGCGATATCCGGAGGAGATGCATTATGCTCGCTCCTTCCAGCTACGGCTGTGCGGGTGAGGAGAGCGATCGATGGCTGACGTGAATTCAACGGCGCGCAAGACTCGAGTTTCCGTGGAGGCGCTCGAGCAGCAGCGTGCTTCCACAGAGCGCGCCGCGGCGGCAGCCGAGAAGCTCGCGCGCAGCGCCAGGCGCGCATTGAAACTGGCGAAGAAGGAATCGAAGAAGACCCGCAAGGATGCACGCAAGGCGCGACGCGCGGCCGATGCTGCTGAGAAGGCACTCAAGAAGGGCCTTGCGCGAGTGAAGAAAGCAGAAGCGGAAGCGGCGAGGCAGCAGAAGAAAGCAGAGGCACCGGCGAGGAAGAAGGCGGCCAAAGCGATGAAGGCAGCCAAAGCGACGAAGAAGGCGAACGCGAGCACGCCGCGACCGAAGATTATGGCCAAGCGCCAGAAGCTGTCTGGGCGTACGCCCCGCCCACGCGCTGTTACTCCTGCAGTCCCGCTGGCAGTCGGGGGCGCAGTCGCCGAACCCACCACGTTCGTGCTCCCAACCGATATGCCCTGACGGCTCGAGACGTTCCTCTCACGAAGGCTTGAGGGAAATTTTCCCGCTGCTGTGAATTTTTCCGCGACGCGAAGCGTCGCCCGCGGCAGTTTCCCCCTGAGTTCATTGCAAATATCCGCGGGCGCGGAATAACACGCGTTGCGGCACGGGTGTTGATTCTCCGAAGATCGACCTCTCGATCGGAGCAATCACATGACTCGACTCTTCATCATCGCCTTCACGCTGGCGTTCGCTGGATCTGCGGCCGCACAGGACGCAGCGACCATTGAAAAAGGCAAGCAGGTCTACGCGGCGCAGAAGTGCCAGGCGTGCCATTCCGTTGGCGGCGTCGGCAACAAGAAGGGCGCGCTCGACACCGTGGGAGCGACGCTGAAGGCGGACGAGATCCGCCTATGGATCGTCGCTGCCCCCGAGATGACGGCGAAGACGAAGTCCGAACGCAAGCCGGCGATGAAGGCCTACACGCTGCCGAAGGAAGATCTCGACGCGCTCGTCGCGTACCTGTCGAGCCTGAAGAAGTAAGCCTCGGTGCGAGCCCGGCCACGCCTGCCTGACACCGTGCGGAACCCGGTGTCGCTCCTCGGCATCGCCATCGCGACGGCGATGGCGGCCGTGTTTCTGGTACTGGTCGCGCTGCACCTGGCGGGATTCCTCAAGAATCCGTACGTCGGTCTGCTCGTCTTCATCGCGCTGCCGCTGTTGTTTTTGACAGGGCTGGCACTCATTCCTGCCGGCGCATGGTGGACAGCCCGGCGGCGCGCCCACCATGGAGGCACGCCTGACTGGCCCGTTATCGATCTGCGCCAGCCGCGACAGCGAACGATCGCGCTGGCTGTCATCGCGCTCACAGCCGTCAACGTGCTCATCGTCGCGCTCGCGGCAAACGGAGCGGTTCACGCGATGGAGTCGAACGCGTTCTGCGGCCAGGTCTGCCATACCACGATGGAGCCGCAGGCGACGGCGCACCGGGTGTGGCCACATGCGAGCGTGTCGTGCACCCAGTGTCACGTCGGACCAGGCGCCGGGTCGTTTGTCGAAGCCAAGCTGGCGGGCACACGCCAGCTGTTTCACGTCGTGACCGGCCGCGTGCCGAAGCCGATTCCGCCGCCGTCCCAACTCATTCAGCCCGCGCGCGCGACGTGCGAGGGATGTCACTGGCCGGACTCGTTCCACGGGGACGTCGTGCGTGTCGTGCGTGAGTACGCGGCGGACGAAGCGAACACCGAGTCAAGCACGACACTTCGCCTGCACGTCGGCGGCGGGAGCCGCCGGCTCGGGAGCGGCAGCGGGATCCACTGGCACATGAATCTCGATAACCGGATCGATTTCATCGCCAGCGGTGAGCGTGAAGAGGTCATTCCGTACGTGCGCGTGACCGATCGGCAGGGCCAGGTCCGCGAGTACTTCGCGGAGGGGACGACGCGCGATCAGGTCGCAGGCAAGCCGGTCCGCCGGATGGATTGCATGGACTGCCACAACCGGCCCGCGCACACGTTCGACGTCTCGCCGGAGCGAGCCGTGAATGCGGCCCTCGCCGATGGACGGATTCCGCGTCAGCTGCCGTTCGTGCGGCGCGAAGCCGTGAACGCGGTGCGTGAGAGCTACCAGGACAAGCAGGCGGCGCTAAAGGAGATTGCGCAGCGCCTGACACGTTTCTACGACGAGCGTGGCGGCGTCGATCCAGCGATGGTGCGGCGTGCGGTCGCCGCGACGCAGGACGTCTGGGCCACCAACGTCTTTCCCGCCATGCGCGTGACATGGGGCACGTATCCGAACCACATCGGGCACGTGGATTCGCCAGGCTGTTCGCGCTGCCATGACGACTCCCATAAAGCGGCCGACGGCAAGGTCATCTCACAGGACTGTGAGCTTTGCCACACCGTGCCGGAGTGAGTTTCCGATGACACGATCCCGGTTTTTCGCCCTCGCGTTCGCGTTGTTGTTCGTGCTGGCGTTTGCCATCGGCACGACGCCCGTGGAGACGGCACAGGCGCCCGCGCCCGCGACCGGTCCGAGGACTGCGCGTGACGCCGCGCTGGCCGCGCGGCAGTCGAAACAGCTCACGGCGACGTTTGTCGGGGCTGATACGTGTCTCGCGTGTCACGACGACAAGGCAAAGCCGCTCGAACGCACCCCTCACGGCAAGTCGGCGGACCCGCGAACGCCGGCCGCGGCGGAGGGCTGCGAAACATGCCACGGGCCGGGATCGGCGCACATCGAGGATCCCTCCGATCCGGCGACGATCAAGCGGTTCGACAAGACGATGGCGCCGCGGAATGCGAACGAGACGTGTTTGTCCTGTCACACGAAAGCGCCGATCACGCTGTGGAAGGGGAGCGCACACGACGCGAGAAACCTGCCATGCGGAACCTGTCACAGCGTCCACGCCGCCGTCGCTCCTGAATTCCTGCTGCGCAAGACGAGCGAACTGGAGCTGTGCGCATCGTGCCACCGGCTTCAGGTGACCAAGGTCCAGCGCGTGTCGCACATGCCGCTGATCGAGGGGAAGATGACGTGCTCGTCGTGCCATAACCCGCACGGATCCACCAACGTCCGGCTTCTCCGAGTCGGCAACTGGATCAACGAGAGCTGTCTCTACTGTCACACCGAGAAGCGTGGCCCGTTCCTGTTCGAGCATGCGGCCGGGCGTGAGAGTTGCGTCAGCTGCCACGATCCGCACGGCACGAATACGCACGCGATGCTCGTGGCGCGGCCGCCGATGCTCTGCCAGCGCTGTCATATCGGCACCCGGCATCCCTCGACGATCTATGACAACACGGCGGTGCAGGCGCGTTCCAATCGCATCATCGGCCGTTCCTGCGTGAACTGCCATCAGAACATCCATGGCTCGAACCATCCGTCGGGCCAGACGCTGGTGCGCTAGGGAGGCTGACATGAGACTGCGAGTACTGGTCGTCCTCTCCACACTGCTGGCAGTGCCTGGCGTGTCCGTGGCACAAGTTGACGCTCCGCCGCCGGCGCCGCCACAACCCCAGTCGCCGGCGCCGGCGCCACCGCCCGCGGCAGGCACCGGCGTTCTGATTGGCGAGGTCGACTTCGGGGCGCGTGTGACGACCGGCCTGGGGGACGTCGGCCGGTTCCAGTCGTATAGCGATCCCAGGAGCGGGCCGACGCTGAATCGCCTCTATTACGAAAGAAACCAGGCCACCTGGCTGTTTACCGCGCGGTTCGACCACGTCGGCTACCTCGACCAGCGCTATCGGGCGTGGTTCAACGTATTCGGGAAGGTGAAGGGGTCCTTCGACTGGAACCAGGTTCCGACGTTGTACAGCGGCGTCTCGGAGTCGCCGTATCGGCAGCAGCTGCCGGGTGTGTTCCGTCTCGATCCCGTCACGCAGTTTGCGGTGCAGAACAAGACCGCGACCCTGCAGGCGTACGATTCGCAGCTCCATTCGTTTGACACGGAAGTGGTGCGTGACATCGCCAATGCGCGTCTCACCTACAACGCCAGCGAGCACCTGGATCTGCATGTCAACTACCTGAGCCAGGGACGCTCCGGCCATCAGCCCTGGGCCGCGTCGTTCGGGTTCGGCAACGCAGACGAAGTGCCGCTGACGATCGGCCAGCGGACGAACAACCTGACCACCGCTGTCGAGTGGTCGAATGCGCGTGGCGTCGCGCGCGCGAGCTACGACGGATCGTGGTTCAACAACGGCGTGGAGGCACTGATCTGGGACAACCCGCTGCGCTACACCGATCAGACCCATCCGCAGGCGTACTCGACCGGTGATGCCTCGTCGCAGGGGCGCATGGCGTTATTTCCTGACAGCCAGGCGCACACGGCGAGTGCGTCGGGCTCGCTGGCGCTTCCGGCCAGGTCGCGTGCATTTGCCTACGTGTCTCTCGGCACCTGGCTGCAAAACGAGCGGCTGCTGCCGCACACGATCAACACCGCCATCAGCCCGATTCCGCTTGCGCGCGAGACGGCCGAGGCGGAGGCGCTCGTGACGTCGATGATGTACAGGTTCACGTCGCGACCGCTGCCGATGTTGTGGCTCAACGCGCAATACCGGATGTATGACTACGACAACCGGACGCCACACTTTCCGGTGACGCAATACGTGCGGCTCGATGGCAACGTCGCTACCTCTGCGACGGGCGGCAGCGAGCCGTTCGAGATGACCCGGCACTTCGTGGATGTGGACGTGTCGGTGACGCCGTACCGGTACCTGGCGCTCCGTGCTGGCTATGGGCGGGAGCATGATGACCGTACCTTCCGCTCCTTCGAAAAAACGACTGAAGACGTCGTACGCGCGTCGGTGGACGCCGTCGGCCTGTCATGGGCCACGCTGCGGCTTCAGTACGACCATTCGACGCGGCGTGGAGAGGGGTTTGACGAGGAGGTGCTGGACGACATCGGCGAGCAGGTGTCGCTGCGCCAGTTCGACATCTCCGATCGGGACCGCAATCGCGTCAGCGCCATCGTGCAGCTGATGCCGTGGGACACCGTGGGTGTGAACGTCCAGACGAGCGTCGGCAGAGACCGCCGCCCGGATACGGAGTTCGGCCTGCTGGACAACAACATGCGGTCCGCCAGTATTTCCGTGGACCTGACACCGCACGAGTCGTGGGGCATGGGCGCGTCCTACACCTTTGAGAACTACAGCACGCTGCAGCGATCGCGGCAGGCGAATCCCGGCCCGCAGTTCGACGACCCGACCCGCGACTGGCAGACCGACATGGACGACACCGTCAATACGGTGTCGGTCACGGCGAATGCTCGCGTCAGCAGCCGCACATCCGTGGATGCGTTCTACGACTACGTGCATGGCGACACTCAGTACTTGTATCTGTTGCCACCCGTCTCGACGCTGACGCCACCGCAGCAGCTGCCCGAGCTGCGCACGCGGTACCAACGCGCCTTCGTCGATGTGCGTCGCGCGCTCTCATCGAGGGTCGCCCTGGCGTTCGGCTATCGCCTGGAGAAGTACGGCGTCGACGAGTTCGGACGATCTCCGGAAATTCTCAACACGCCAATGATCACGGCCTTCGTGAACACCCTCTACCAGTGGCGGCCCTACACCGTGCAGTCGGGCAGCGTGCGGCTCATCTACAGGTGGTAGGGCTGCGGGCTGTTCTCCATGGCTGGAATGGCACGTGGATAGCGCCGGCCATTCAGCGTCGCGCCGATGAACGTCGATCGCACGAGGTATTTGTAGGAGATCAGTAACACGCCCATCGTGCAGGCGATCTGGAGCGGGTACTTGATCGCCCAGTGCACCGGCAGCGGGTTCCACCACGCCGCGAAGAACGCGAGCACCGGCAGGTGCACGATGTACATCCAGTACGACGCATCGGCGAGATAGCGGCGCGTGGCGTCCGGTCTGGACAGGTAGCGTACGGCGAGCCCGATCAACCCGAAGATCCAGCACCAGATGCCAGCCATATACGCCCCCGTGAACCACAGCAGCGTGCGATCGTCGAGATAGGGTTCGAAGCGCGGTGTCAGGCCTCCGCTGGCGAGACAGAACACCGTCAGCATGACCGCCGGTGCGAGGAATGCCAGCCACCGGCGCTCGAGCGCGAGCAGGCGATCGATCTGCCTGTGGGCCAGCCATCCGAAGGCAAAGGGAATTCCATAACTGAGGACCGCAGCCGGCTGCGGCAACAGAGTCAGTGGTGTCAGCAGGCCGGTCCAGCTGGGCCACCCGTCAAGGGCGTAGAAATACGCGGCGAGCGGCAGGCCGAGCATGGCGGCGCCCCAGGGGCCACTGAGGCAGACACGCACGAGCGCATCGAGCGCGGCGGACAGCCTGCCGGCGCGATCCGCGGCGCGCGCGAGCACACGCAGCAGGAGCGCTCCCGTGTAAAAGAGGAGCAGGTAGTAGAGGAACCACAAGTGCATCCACGGAAACGTCTGGCCTTCAGCCGTCGTCTCGTTCTGTTCGGCGAGCATCTGCAGCAGTTCCGCCACGGTCTTCCCGCCAAGGAGGAATCCGAGTCCGCCGAGCCCCGTAAAGAGCAGCATCACGAAAGGAATTCCGGCAACGAGCGGCAGCAGGATCCGCTTCGCGCGGTCGCGCACGAAGCCGCGAGCGCCCTTGCGCTCGATCAGCATTCGCCCGAAGAAGCCGGCAATGAGGAAGAAGAGCGACATGCGGAACATGTGGCTCACGAAGAAGAGCACGCCGAGCGTCGTGCTCGACGGCTCGCGCATCGGCCACAGGATCTCGGGGAAGCCTTCGACGTAGCCGGCGGCGCCGTGGAAGAAGATCCCGAGGATCAGCGCGAAGGCGCGCAGTCCGTCGAGGGCGTGAAGGCGATCAGAACTCACAAGCGTCGCGCCTGGTATTCGTGGTGTCCGCCTTCGGGCGGACTACTTCATGTGCTGAAGCGACTTCTCGTTCTCGAGGCAGATCTCGTCGATGAGCTCGCTGTCGACAATCAGGCGTTCCTTGATCAGGACCGTCCAGGGCTTCGTGTAAGCCTTCTGATCGTCCACCGTCACTCGAATCTCCAGGTGACCGAGATCCGGGCGCCGGATTTCCTCACGCACTCTGGCCGACTCAGTCAGCACGGCGCCGCCCCAATCGATCCAGACGTCGTCTCGCATGCCGATCGTGTCGACGACCAGCGTGTCGCCAGACCATCTCGCGGACGAGTAGCCCTGCCACGACGGGTTCGGATCCTCTGGCAGCGGCCGGCCGTCGGTGAAGACCTGACGGTAGCCGGCGTTCCATTCGTTGAGGACGAGCAGAAGACCCGGTGTCTGAACGAACTTGAGCAGGTGCGGCATCCCGTACCCGCGCAGGAAGTTCAGCGGCATGCAGCGGACGTGCGGATCGTTCTTCGAGTTATTGGCGCGGTGCTCCTTGACCAGCGCGGCGAGCCACGGCTGATACGGAAGTCCCCCGGGTAGATCCACGCCGAGGTTGATCATCCGGCGCGAAGGGTTGGCGTCGTGCGGATTCGGCGGGACGTTCGGTCGCCGCGGATCGACCTCGTCACTGGTCCAGATGCCGGAGAGCTCGGGTTTGCCATCCGCGGTCCGCGGCGTTGGAGCTGACAGATTCACCGTGCCGTCGGCCAACCGGGGCAGTCCCGCGGTTGGATGGCGAATCCATTGCGCCGCGAGCGTGGCGGAGGCCAGTGAACCGACGAGCATGGCAAGAGCGGCGGCGAGAGCCGCTGTCGAGCGTCTGGAAATCAACGTCCCCCCTTGATGAGGCCTACGAGTCTAATCCGCGCCCGAAAACAGGCGAAACCCTGCGCAGACAAGTTCAACGAATACACGGTTTTGGCGTTGATCTTGGCCACTCCCGGATCTAGACTTCGCATGGACAGATGCGTACCGGAATCGCGGCTCTAGCCGTTCTCCTCTTTGTCACCATTTCAGGCGCCCGAATGACCGAAGGGCGCGGCCAATCTCCCGCACCCGCCCCGGCCGCCGCTCAATCGCCTGGAACCACTGCTGCGACATCACCGGCCACGCTGAAAGCCGGTGCGGCGCCCGAGCGCGGACTGGTCGATCAGTACTGCGTCGGCTGCCACAGCGAGCGCGGTAAAGCCGGTGGCCTGACGCTCACGGGCGTGGATCTCAACGACGCGCACAATGCCGAGATTGCCGAGAAGGTGATCCGCAAGCTGCGCGGCGGCCTGATGCCGCCGGCCGGCAACAGACGCCCCGACAACCAGAGTGCGTCCGCCTTCGTGACGGCGCTCGAGAAGACGATCGACGGGCGAAACACGATGGCCGCACCGGGACGTGTCCCGCTGCGCCGGCTCAATCGCCGCGAGTACGTGAACGCGGTCCGCGATCTGGTCGGCTTCAACATCGACGGCAAGTCGTTCCTGCCCGACGACAACATCAAGGGGCACTTCGACAACAACGCGACGGCCCTGCAGGTGTCGCCGAACTTCATCGACCAGTACATCTTCGCGGCGCGGACCATCGCGCGCGACGCGATCGGCAACCCGAAGGCGCCGAACATCCTGACGACCTACGGCGACGTCGAGGACATGGTGATCTCGCTGCCGCCGAGCGGCGCACCCGGCACGGGACGCCAGCAGCATCGCCTCGAGGGGATGCCCTTCGGCACGCGCGGCGGGTTCGTCGCCGACCACAACTTCCCGGCGGACGGTGAATACGAGCTGACGATCGGCGACATGGCGCTGGCGCGCGAAGTGCCGCGCATGGAGTTCGAGAACACGGTGATCGTGCTGCTCGACGGCAAGGAGATCTACCGCACGGCGATCGGCGGCGAGAAGGATCACAAGGCGATCGACCAGCAGCTCGACCCGGCGGTCGCGGAGATCAACGGCCGGCTGCGGAAGATCCGCTTCAAGGCGCCGCAGGGGCAGCACAAGCTCGCCGTCACGTTCCTGCATCGCAGCTTCGCCGAGAGTGACGAGCGCACCCGCACGACCGCGCTCGAGGGCGGCCAGGAGCGTATCCAGGCGGTGCACGCGCTGCAGATTCGTGGACCGCTCACGGTCTCCGGCCTGAGCCAGTCGCCAAGCCGCGCGAAGATCTTCATCTGTCACCCTGCATCGACTCGTGAAGAAGCCGCGTGTGCGCAGAAGATCGTCGACAATCTCGCTCGCCGCGCGTTCCGCCGCCCGGTGACGGGTACTGACACCGCGCCGCTGATGGCGTTCTACAACGCGGGGAGCGCGAAGGGCGGATTCGAAGCCGGCGTCCGCGACGCCCTGAGCGCGATTCTCGCAAGCCCGCATTTCCTGTATCGCGTGGAGACCGGTGGTGCGACCGGCGTGGCGCGCTCGCTGACCGACATCGAGCTCGCCTCGCGGCTGTCGTTCTTCCTCTGGGGCAGCATCCCGGACGACGAGCTGCTGACGGTTGCGTCGGCATCGCGTTTGAGCCGGCCCGACGTGCTCGCCGCGCAGGTCACGCGCATGCTGGCCGACCCGCGCGCCAGGTCGCTCAGCGACGACTTCGCGTATCAGTGGCTCAACATCGCCAAGATCGACGAGATCACGCCGGACCGCGGCCAGTTCCCCTTCGCCAGCGGCCTGCTCGATGCTCGCAGTCTGCTGAAGCAGGAGCTGAAGCTGTTCGTCGACAGCATCCTGCGCAGCGATCGCAGCGTGAAGGATCTGCTCACCGCGGATCACACGTTCCTCAACGAACGCCTGGCGATGATCTACGGCATCGAGTCAGTGAAGGGCCCGAGCTTCCGCCGCGTCACGCTCGAGGACAAGCAGCGCTCGGGTCTCCTGGGCAAGGGCGCGGTCCTGATGGTGACGGCGTATCCGAATCGCACGTCGCCGGTACTGCGCGGCGCCTGGATTCTGGACCGTCTGCTCGGCACGCCGCCCGCCGATCCGCCGCTCGACGTTCCGTCCCTGCCGGAAAACGGACGCGGCCAGCCGGCCCGAACGCTGCGCGCGCGTCTCGAGCAGCACCGCGAGAAGGCCACGTGCTTCGCCTGCCACGGTGTGATGGATCCGCTGGGGCTCGCGCTGGAGAACTTCAACGCGATCGGGCAGTACCGATCGCACGACCCCGATACGAAGGCGCTCATCGACGCGGGTGGCCAGCTGCCGGACGGCACGAAGATCGCCGGACCTGACAGCCTGCGCCGCGCGCTCGTCGATCGGCCCGACAACCAGTTCGTGCAGGCGCTCACCGAGAACCTGATGACCTACGCGCTCGGTCGAGCGCTCGATTACCGCGACATGCCCACGGTTCGTCGTATCGTCCGCCAGGCGACTGCGGACGACTTCCGCTTTAAATCGATCGTCCTTGGCGTCATAACGAGCGACGCCTTCCGTAAAAGAGAAGGCGACGGAGGAATCTAATGTTTCTCTTCAAGAAGCATCTGTCCCGGCGGCAAGTTCTGAAAGGCGCAGGAGCGACCATCGCGCTCCCGCTGCTCGACGCCATGGTTCCAGCAGGAACAGCGCTGGCGCAGACGTCCGCGGCACAGGGGCCGCGCCTGGGCTTCGTGTACTTCCCGCACGGTGCGCTCGAAGAAGACTGGACACCGAAGCAGACAGGAAAGGGCTTCGACTTCCAGTACATCCTCAAGCCGCTCGAAGAGCACCGCGACTACGTCACCGTCGTCAGCGGCCTGCGCAATCGAGGCGGTGAAAGCTCGAGCCCGCACGGCATCGTCGAGGAGACGTGGTTGACGGCTGTCGCCCCGCGTCAGCGGAACGCGAAGACCGGCGTCGGGATGTCGGTGGATCAGATCGCCGCCCGCCATTTGGGACAGGGGACGCCGCTGCCATCGTTGGAACTGTGCGGTGAGCCGGGCGGCATGATCTCCTTCCGCACGCCGACGCAGGCGCTGCCGATGGAGAGCAATCCGCGCAAGGCCTTCTACGCCATGTTCGGTCAGGGCGACACGAAGGAGGAGCGCGAGGCGATTCTCAATACGACGGGCAGCCTGCTCGACTACGTGCTGCAATCGACGGCGACGTTGAACAGCAAGCTCGATGCGAGCGACCGCGCCAAGGTGAACGAGTACCTGGATTCCGTCCGCGAGATCGAGAAGCGCGTCCAGAAGCTTGAAGAGAACGCGAAGTCACTTGGCGAGTTGCCAGGCGCGCCGCTGGGCCCGCCGGAGGACTTCGGCGAGCTGCTCGACATTCAGTTCGAGATGGTGGCGCTCTCGTTCCAGACCAATCGCACGCGCGTTGCGACGCTCAAGATGGTCGAGGAAGCGAGCATGCGGACGTATCCGAACCTGGACGTCCATGAAGCGTTCCACCCGACGTCGCACTGGGGCGGGTTCCCGGACCGCATCGCGAACCTGCGGAAGATCCAGAACTATCACACCGCCGTCTTCGCGAAGTTCATCAAGCGGCTCCATGACATGCGCGAGGGCAACGGCAACATCCTCGACAACTCGCTGATCCTGTTCGGCAGCAACATGGCGAACAGCGACGCGCACAACAACGATCCGCTGCCGCAGGCGCTGATTGGCAAGGGCGGCGGCATCAAGGGCAACCAGCACCTGCACTTCGCGGCGAGCACGCCGCACGCCAACATTCTGGTGACGATGCTGCAGCGCGCGGGCGTGCCGACGAAGGACTACGAGAAGTTCGCCGACAACACCGGCGTCATCGTGGAGGCGTGATGAGCCTGTCTCGCCGTAGCCGCCTGGCGAAGGCGGACCGTCTCATTCTGGCGATCCTCGTCGCATCGCTGGCAGCGGGCACAACTGCGGCTGCACAGTCGAAGCCCGCTCAGGGGACAAGAGCCCCGCAGGGATCGGCTGTGGGGCAGGTTCCGGCGAGTGGTCAGGTGCGTCGAGCAGGACCTGCCAAAGAAGACGTCAACCGACGGGAACCCGACGGCAGCACGCCGCTGCAGTGGGCGGTCTTTCGGAACGACGTCGCCGAGGTGAAGCGCCTTCTGCGCGCCGGCGCCAACCTGAAGCTGGCGAACAACTACGGCGTCACGCCGATGACGCTCGCCGCCGAAGTCGGCAACACCGAGATCCTGAAGGTGCTCGTTGAAGCCGGAGCCGATCCCGACTCGCCGAATCCCGAAGGCATGACCGCGCTGCTGGCCGTCGCACGGACCGGCATCGTGGAAGCGGCGCAGGTGCTGGTGAAGGCCGGCGCCAAGGTCGATGCCCGTGAGAACTTCGGCGGCCAGACCGCCCTGATGTGGGCGTCGGCGCGCCGTCATCCGGAGATGATGCAGTTCCTGATTTCGAGCGGGGCGGACGTCAACGCCCGATCGAAGGATCGTGACTATCAGCGTCACGTGACGGCGGAAGGGCGTCCGAAGAGCCTCGACAGCGGTGGCCTGACACCGCTGCTCTATGCCGCGCGCGAGAACTGCCACGCCTGCGTGGACGTGCTGATCAAGAACAAGGCGGACATCAACCTGCCCGATCCCGACGGCGTGTCGCCGCTCCTCGTGGCGATCATGAACGCCAACTGGGACCTCGCGCTGCAACTGCTCGACGCGGGGGCCGACGTCAACCAGTGGGACATCTTCGGCGAGACGCCGCTGTTCACGGCGATCAACGGACGCAACCGGGCCGATGGCGGGCGCGGCACGTCGATTGACCCGATGAACAAGACCACCGGCACGCAGATCGTCCATCTCCTCCTCGATCGCGGCGCCAACCCCAACACGCAGCTGTTCTTCCCGCCGGCGAACCTCACCGGCAACACCAACACGCGCGGCGCGAATCCGCTCATCCGCGCCGCCAACAACGGCGACGTCGAGATGGTGAAGCTGCTGCTGGAGAAGGGCGCTGACGCGACGATCATGACGGCGGACCGTCAGACCGCGATCCATGCCGTCATCGCCGGTCGCTCGCAGGAGAAGCAGGCGATTGAGTTGATTGGCCTTCTCCACAAGGCCGGCGCGGACGTCAACGTCGTTGCGCTGATCAACCACCCGCAGGAGATCCGCGGCGGCACCGCCCTGCACTACGCGGTGCGCAAGCGCCAGCGGGAGCTGATCAAGTTCCTGGCGTCGCTCAAGATCGACATGGACGCCGTGGATCAGGACGGTCTCACGGCGCTCGACTACACGCAGTCGCGCGGCTTCATGCCGTTCATGGCGCTGCAGACGCCGATCTTCAAGGAGGAGGCGCAGCTCCTCCGCGACCTCGGCGCGACGAAGATGATGGCGCGCAGTCCCCTATGGCCCGTGCTCGGGCCGCCTCAGGGTATCTGGGAAGACATCTACCCGCTCGGTGAAGTGCGCGTTCATGAACCTGTTTACAGGCACTCGACAGCCACGAGCGGGCCGTAGGAGTCGTTCGGATCGTTTGTCGTTCACAACACGGGTACACGGGCAGGCATCCTTGGACATTCTTAGGGCGCCCCTTCAGGGGCGCCGCCTCTCACGTCGATCCTTTCTCCAGTCGAGCGCCGCCGTATTAGGTAGCGCCCTGCTGCCCGCCTTCGCCAAGGCTACGGCGGGCGAGCCCGTTCTTGCGTTCGCGCAGAACGCGCGCATCACGACCACCGATCTCGGTGGCGCGTGGCTTTTCCAGGGAGCCGGTGGCAACGTCGTCGCGCTGCCGGGACCCGAAGGCGCACTCCTGGTTGATGGCGGCCGGGCGGCCAACGCGGAGGCGCTGCTTGCCGCCGTGAGAACTGCTACCGGTGCCAGCCGCATCCATACGTTGATCAACACGCACTGGCATCCCGACCAGACCGGCGCCAACGACGCCGTCGGCCGCGCCGGCGGCGTCATCGTCGCGCACGAAAAGACGAAGCTGCTCCTCAGCAACACCGTCTACAACGCGATCGGCATCAAGGAACGGGTGGCCGCTCTGCCAGCAGCCGCGCGGCCGGCGAAGACCGTGCGCCTGAACGGCTCGATCGAGTTCCCGGGCCAGCAGATCGACTACGGCTACATGCCCGCCGCGCACACGGATGGCGACGTGTACGTGCATATCCCGAAGCTGAATCTGCTGGTTGTCGGCGGGGTGCTGTCAGCGGAGGAGTGGCCGCTGCTCGACTACAAGAACGGCGCCTGGTTCGGTGGCCGCGTCCGCGCGGCGGAGGCGCTTGCCGATCTGGTCAGGCCCGACACACGCGTTGTCCCTGCCGTCGGCCGCATGATGACCGGCAAGGAAGTCGTTCGCCAACGCGACATCTATCAGAAGCTGTTCACGACGATGATCGGCTACCTGAACAAGGGCTTCGGGCCGGAAGACGCCGCACGCGAGAACCCGCTGAAGGAATACGAAAAGGAATTCGGCGACGCGACGCAGTTCGAGTACGACGCCCTGCGGAGCATGATGATCGCCTACGTGCCCGACTGAGAATCAGCGCGACTCGACGCTCTCGATCGACCAGTCCTGACCACTCTGCGCGAGGCGGAACGTCCAGTGCCTCGATTCCGTCCGTTCCCGGCGGTTTCCCACCTTCGGTGTATATCGTGCGCTGCCGCTGCATTGCGCGAGCGCGCGCGGCGGCAGCACCATGATGTCGCAGGAGCCCAGATTGAACTCCTGCTCTTCGAGGTTCCCGAACGCTCTCTCGAGATTCCGCTGATTGACGCTCGGCCAGACGGCTTTCGCACCCTGCGCGTCGAGCGAGCTGAACGCGCTGGCGTAGCGGCCAAGTACCGATTCCACGGCGGCACGCGGCGCGATCCCACGAGCGACGGGAGGAGGCGGTACCGCTGGTGGAGTCGGGGTCGCGGGCGCGGTGACTGCAGGGGTGGGCAATGGAGCCGCTGCTGCGACAGCGTTGCCGAGAGTGCTGACTACCGGCGGCGGCGCGGGCGAGGGAGCTTCACCACGCGCTTCAGCTGCAGGCGTGAACCCGGTCGTTGGTGCAGATTCCAGCTCGGTCGGTGTCGATGTTCTTCTTGCGACTTGTGAAGCCACAGACCGGGGAGATTCCCTGATGCTCGACGCCGCCGGAACTTGGCGTGCCTGCCTGACGTCGGCCGGCCGTGGCTTCTGCGTATCAATCGCCTTCGCCGTGCCTGGGTTGAAGCTGGTCATCCCCCCAAAGCGCCCGGCCTGTTCGCGACGTCCACTGGTTGAGGACACATCGAGCTCTTGATCTGCGACCCGGATGTGAGCCGGCGTATCGGCGGGCCGTGCGATGGAATCGGCGGCCCAGTTCAACGCAGTAACGGTGATCAGAGCGACCGCAACGCCGGCGAGGAAGCGCACGAAGCGTTCGGGTCGTTCGGATCGTTCGGGTCGTTCGGATCGTTCGAGTCGTTCGGATCGTTCGAAACGTTTCCACTCTATGGGAACGAATTCGAAACGTTTCGCAGTTGCTGTTTGAACTCGACGGGGCGGCTCGACGGCGAAGGCGTCGATCGGACTGCGATCGTCGGACCCACTCGTGTCGATGATCTCGAACTTCGAGCGTTCAGGGCCCTTGCCAGGCTGGAACTCGTCTAGCGGGTTGCGGTCCGGGATACGCACAGCTACCAACCGAAGAAGTATTCCACCGCGACGTACGGGGTCGTTGATGACGTCAGGCCGGCCGACGTGAGCGAACGCAGCAGGCTTCCGGAGATGAGCCATGTGTCGGCGACGTTCCACTTGATGCTGCCGACGGCGATCGTGCGATTCGTAGCCTCGGGCACGCCCGTGAGCCGGATGGTCTCAACGCCCGCAAGTCGCGGATGGGGTGCGACCGTCTGGATGACGCGGCCCCCCGACGCGAGGCGCCTGCCCAGCATCTCGGCAATGAAGGAGACGCGCCCGGCTGCGGTCACGGCGACCGCGCCCGAATAGTCCAGTTCGTCAGTCAG
>DATLLQ010000086.1:0-6586 GCA_035537775.1 Vicinamibacterales bacterium
CGTGCCGGCAGGCGACGAGAGCGGAGCGGCGATCGGCATCCTCTGTAGTGTAGCCCTCTGTCCGCCTTGAGGCGGACCCGAAAAAAGTATATTTATACAGTTCGGTGCATAATCAGTCAAGGTCGCACGCCATGCAGGAACTGCCATGAAAGCGCGCCGTCAATCGGCCATCGTCGACATCATCCACCGCTCGCCGGTGCGGAACCAGGAGCAGCTCCGCCGCAGCATGCGCGCGGCCGGCTTCGACGTGACGCAGGCCACGCTCTCCCGCGACATTCGCGACCTCGGGCTGGTGAAGGGCGGCGCCGACGGCGCGTACCAGGCGCCGCCGCTGCCGCATCGCGCGCCGCAGAACGGACAATCGCTCCTGCACCGCGCCGCGTCGGACTACCTGACGCGCGTCGATCAGGTGCAGCAGATGGTCGTGCTGCGCACCGGTCCGGGCCAGGCCCAGCTCCTCGGTGTCGCTATCGACGCCGCCCAGCTCCCTGAGGTCGTGGGCACCATCGCCGGCGACGACACCATCCTCGTGATTGCCCGCGACCCCCGCCGCGCACGCGCGCTCGTGAAGCGCCTCGAGCACCTCTAGACTGTGAACAACGATCGCGTGATCCTCGCGTTCAACGGCTCTGCCGCGTCGTGCGCTGCCGTCAGGTGGTTGATGGACGAGCATCAGGCGGACGTCGTCGCGCTCGTCGTCGACGTCGGCCAGATGGACGACCTCGAGGAAGTGCAGACGCGCGCGGTCGCCTGCGGCGCAATCCGCGCCCACGTCGTCGACCGCTGCGACGCGTTCGCGCGTGACGTGATTGCACCCGCGGTGGCGTCGTCCACGCCGCTCGGACGCGACGCGCTCGCGTGCCTTGCGCACTCCACGATTGCCGCCGCGCTCGTCGAGGTCGCGGCGATCGAAGGCACCCGCGTCGTCGCGCACGCAGGGACGCACGACGGGCTCGACGATCACATCGCCAGGCTCAATCCCGCCCTGCGTGTGATCGCGCCTGCCCGCGAATGGACCTCGCAGGGCATCAACGTCGCCGACTATATGAAAATGCGGCATCTGTCGCCGGGCGCCGGGCGAGTCGAGCGCCACCTGCTGATTCGCAAGCCCGTCTCCGCTGCGTCCGGCTGCGAGGCGGCCCAGGTGACCGTCGGGTTTGAGAACGGGATCGCCGCGTACGTGAACGGCGTGCCCATGGGGTTGTCCGAGTTGATTGAGAGTCTTTCGTTGATTGGCAGCCGCTACGGCCTGGCTGAAGGGGATCCGCTTCCCGCGCCGGCGGTCGAACTGCTGCAGGCGGCCTACGGTGCCTCCAAGGGCAACGACGCCGTTACTTTGCTTGTCCGCTGCGGTTCGATCGCGGTGGCAGGCGATGGCGCGGCTAAAGCCGCGCCCCACGACGACGGCACGGCGCAAGCCGTGCCCCACGGGAATCGCGCATGACGCTCTGGTCCGGACGATTCGACACCGCGCCCGATCCCGCCGCGTTCGACTTCGGCGTGTCGTTTGGCTTCGACCGGCTGCTCTTCGAAGACGACGTGACCGGCAGCATCGCATGGGCCGAGGCGCTCGAGGCGGCGGGGATGCTGAGCGCTGAAGATGCCACGGCCATCGTCGCGGCGCTGAAAGAGATCCTCGAGGAAGGACGCAAGCGCCCCGAATCAGTGGCCGGCCCCGATGAAGACGTGCACAGCTTCGTCGAGCGCAGGCTCATCGAGCGGATCGGCGACGCCGGGCGACGCCTTCACACCGGCCGCTCGCGCAACGAGCAGGTCTCCCTCGATCTCCGGCTCTACCTCCGGCGTCGCATCCCGCTGCTGCAGAAGGAGCTCGTGACGCTCGTCGGCGCGTGTGCCGACCAGGCGGAGCGTGCGGCGTCCGCGCTGATGCCGTCCTACACGCACTTCCGTCGCGCGCAGCCTGTGCTCGTCTCGCACTTCTTCCTGTCGCACGCATCCGCGCTGCGCCGCGACTACGCGCGTCTCTCCACCGCCGCCGATGAGGCCGATGCGCTCCCGCTCGGATCGGGCGCTGTGGCCGGCACCAGCTATCCCGTGGATACCGCGCGGCTCGCGAAGGCGCTCGGGTTTTCGAAGGTCGTCCCCAACAGTATGGACGCCTCATCCGATCGCGATTTCGTCGCGGCGTTTCTCTACGCGACGTCGCTCGCGATGGTGCACCTGAGCAGGCTGGCCGAAGACCTCATCATCTTCACCGGAGAGGAACACGGCTTCTTCGAGTTGGCAGATGCCTCCGCAACAGGGAGCAGCATGATGCCGCAGAAAAAGAATCCCGATCCTCTCGAGCTCGTCCGCGGCAAGACGGGTCGCGCCGTGGGCAGGCTGACCGGCTGGCTCGTGACGATGAAAGGGCTGCCGACCGGATACAACAAGGATCTGCAGGAGGACAAAGAGGCGGTCTTCGATGCCGAGGCCACCCTGGCCGTCTCCCTGCGCGCGGTTCACGCCGTCGTTTCGCGGCTGACGATTAATGCAGAGCGCTCCGGCCGCGCCGCGTCCGGGCTGCTTCTTGCAACTGATGTTGCGGACTATCTGACGACGCGCGGCATGCCGTTCAGGCGGGCGCACGAGGTGGTCGGCGCAATGGTTCGCCGGCTGGTCACCGAAGGGCGGGATTTCAGCGACCTGACGCTGGCCGAATGGAAAGAAGCAAGCGAGATGTTCGGCGAAGACGCCCCGCTGGCAGCGACCGCGCTGGCCTCCGTGAAGGCCCGCCGGACGCCGCAATCCACGAATCCGGATGCCGTGACCGCCGCCCTGGCAGAAAGCCGGGCCTGGATACTGTCAGTACTCTAGGCCCGCCCGGAAGTCTGGCACTTTCGGGCTTCCCGGGCGCTTTTCGCCGATTTCCTGTTAGACTTTCCCGACACCCAGCGCTCCACCTATACGCGCCGCGCAACGGTGGACACGCTCCACCTTCGCCAAAGGGTTTCGGCGGACACGTTGTTCCAGCATCCCGCCTGACGGATCGGTTCAAGGGAACTTTATGCAGCAACGCCGGCTTCGGCTCGGTGACGTCATAGACGACTACTGCCCGCGTGAGCGCCGCATCACCAACCATGCGGTCGTCGCGATGATCGAGGACACCGTCAAGCAGACACGGTGCACCACGTGCGACGCGGACCACGAGTACAAGCACGCCAAAACACCGGCGCGTCGCAAGAAGACGGTCGCTCCGGTTGGCAAACTCGTGGCTCCGGAGGCCGAGGGGCTTCATGAAGAGATGACGGCGCTGAGTGACGTTCCCGAGTCGGACGAGAGCGGAGCAGAGGAGAGTGGCGCGGAGATCGCCGCCATCGAGACAAGCGCCGAGGCAGGCATGGAGAGCGACGAGACCGGCGAGCAGGTCGAACAGTCCGAGCAGCAGGAGCAGCCAGAGTTGGCCGCGGCTGCTCCGGCAGACGAAGCCGTCGAATCCGAGGAGGTCACGTCGGACGACGAGAAGGACAACTGGCCCGTCCATCGCCCGCTCATTCGCGCGCAGCTGCCGCGCCCCGAAGGTCACACTCCAGAACGCAAGGCGCCCGACTTCACGTTCCGTCCCGCAGGTGGACGCTTCGATCAGAATCGCAGCAACGGACAACGTCATCGCGGCGGTGGTGGTGGTGGCGCCCATCGTCAGGGCGGCGGCGGCCGCCAGGCGCAGGGTGGTCAGCCAGGTCAGGGCGGTTCCCGATTCGGCGGACAGCGTGGTCCCGGTGGCCACGGCGGCGGCCCGTCGGGTCAGCGTCACGGCAGCAATCGACCTGGACAAGGTGGCGGCGGCAATCGCCCTGGTCAAGGGCAGGGTCGCGGTCCCCGTCCCGGTGGTGGAAGGAAGCGCGGTCGATAGCGGCCTCACTATTCTGATGACTCCGCGTCTCCGCGCCTCCGCGGTCCGTGGAAATCAACTGCCTACAACGACTACGAACTACGAACTACCGACTACCAACTAGTCATGGCCGACTTCACCGGAAAACACGGGCTCATCGTTGGCGTTGCGAACAAGCGCTCGATCGCGTGGGCGATTGCGCAGGTCACCGCGGCGCGCGGGGCTCGTCTTGCCATCACGTATCAGGGCCGATTCGAAGAGCACGTGAACGAGCTCTCGCAGGGTCTCGATCCCGCGCCGCTCATTCTTCCCTGTGACGTCACGTCGGACTCCGACATCGACGCCGTCTATGCGCGCATCGACCGCGACTTCGGCGGGCTCGATTTCGTCGTGCACGGTGCCGCGTTTGCGAAGCGCGAGGATCTCTCGTCGCCGTTCTCGCAGACGTCGCGCGACGGCTTCGCGATGGCGATGGATATTTCGGCGTACTCGCTGATCGCCCTCACGCGCGGCGCGCTGCCGCTGATGGAGAAGCGCGGCGGCGGCAGCATCCTGACGCTCAGTTATCTCGGCAGCGAGCGCGTGTTCCAGAATTACAACGTGATGGGTGTCGCCAAAGCCGCGCTCGAGGCGAACGTGCGGTATCTCGCCGCGGATGTCGGGCAGAAGAACGTGCGCGTGAACGCCGTGTCTGCCGGACCGATCAAGACGCTCGCGGCCGCCGGCATCTCCGGATTCTCGAGCATCCTCAATATTTACAAGGAGCGCGCCCCGCTCCGCCGCAACGTGGAGACGTCAGAGGTCGCCGAGGCCGCCGCGTTTCTACTGAGCGACGCGGGGAAGGGCGTCACCGGCGAAGTCATGATGGTCGACGCCGGCTTCCACGTCATGGGGATGTAGCGGACACGACATGGCTCACCTCGTTGAAGTCAGCCTGCGGCTTCCCGCCCGGCCGAAGCTCAAGTCGCCCGCGTTTCCCTACGGTGTCGCAGACATCCGCTTTGCCAAGCAGGTGGAGCTGGAAACCCTTCCCAAGGTCGGCGAGTTGTTCGACATGTCGGCAGCCTCCCTCACGTTTCCGTGCAAGGTCCTCCAGCGGAACTGGGACGAGCACAAGAACGTGATGGTCCTGGCGTGCGAGTACGGAGGCAGCTCCAGAATCTCGAACGAGGACTACCTGACCATTCTCGAAGCCAAGGACTGGACAGCCAGGCCGCTCCTCTAAGAACGTTTGCCGCTGGTTGTCCTCGATCACGTCTCGATCGCCTTCGGCCACGTTCCGCTGCTGGATGCTGCGAGCCTCCAGATCGAGGCCGGCGAGCGCGTCTGTGTCATCGGCCGCAACGGCACCGGTAAATCAACCCTCCTGCAGATCGTGAGCGGTGGCCTCGCGCAGGACGCGGGGAGCGTCTGGCGGCAGCCCGGCCTTCGGATCGGACGCCTGGCGCAGGATGCTCCGCTCGACGATTCCCGGCCGGTGTTCGATGTCGTCGCCGACGGCCTGGGAGACCTGGGCGATCTCGTGAAGGCCTACCACCATGCCGCAGTGGAGGTGGCCGAGAGCGGCGGAGCGGCGGACAACGCCGCCGCGCTCGAGCGCCTTGGCACGCTACAGCAGCAGCTCGAGGAGCGCGATGGCTGGCGCCTGGAACAGCGCGTGGAGATGGTGCTCGCGCGTCTCCATCTGCCCACCGAGGCGCGCGTCGATACGTTGTCGGGCGGGTGGCGCCGGCGTGTCCTGCTGGCGCGGGCGCTGGTCGATCAGCCGGATCTGCTCCTGCTCGACGAGCCGACGAACCACCTCGACATCGAGTCGATGTCGTGGCTCGAAGCATTTCTCTCCGACTACGCGGGCGCGGTCCTGTTCGTCACGCACGACCGGACGTTCCTGCAGAACGTGGCGACGCGGATCGTCGAGCTCGATCGCGGGCAGCTCACCTCGTGGCCGGGCGACTACGCGACGTTTCTCCGCCGGAAGGAGGAGCGTCTCGCCATCGAGGCGGAGGCCAACGAAAAGTTCGACAAGAAGCTGTCCGAGGAGGAGGCGTGGCTGCGCCAGGGCATCAAGGCACGGCGCACGCGCGACGAAGGGCGTGTGAAGGCGCTGCTCGAGATGCGCCGCGAGCGTGCCGCACGTCGCGAGCAGATCGGTTCCGCGGCTCTCAACGTCCAGGTGGCCGAGCGCTCGTCGCAGACGGTGTTCGAAGCCGAGCACGTCTCGAAGTCATACGGCTCCAATCCCGTCGTGCGCGATCTCTCCGTGCGCGTGGTTCGCGGCGATCGCGTCGGACTGCTCGGGCCTAATGGCGCCGGCAAGTCCACGCTGCTCCGGCTGCTGATCGGAGAGCAGGAGCCCGACTCAGGCGAGGTTCGGCGCGGAGCCAACGTGCAGATCGCCTACTACGACCAGCAGCGTGAGCAGCTCGATCCCGAGCGCACCGTGTTCGACACCATCGCCGACGGCAGCGACCTCATCACCGTGAACGGGCAGCCGCAGCACGTGCTCGGCTATCTGCGGGACTTCCTCTTTCCGAAGGAGCGCGCGCGTTCGCGCGTGAAGTCGCTCTCCGGTGGCGAGCGGAACCGGCTCCTGCTCGCGCGACTGTTCACCCGGCCGGCCAACGTCCTGGTGCTCGATGAGCCGACGAACGATCTCGATATCGAGACGCTGGAGCTGCTCGAATCGCGCCTCGTCGAGTTTCCCGGCACGCTGCTTCTCGTCAGCCACGACCGCACCTTCATCGACCACGTCGT
>DATLLQ010000087.1:0-6456 GCA_035537775.1 Vicinamibacterales bacterium
TGCGCGAACAACGTCGATCCGAACCCCGGAGATACGAGCGCTGACGCCTGTCTCACCGATGGCCAGATCACAACGCTCGAGTTCACGTACTCGCGGTACCGGTTCGCCACGCCACTCGCGAACGGCACGCAGTCGTTCGGAATGTGGGTGCCGAATACCGATCCATCGGGGAGCGGGCTCATTCTCGACGCACGGTTCAAAGGGCAGGAAGGCGCCGCGGCAGACGCCGCGATGCATTCGCATCTCGGCATCCTTGGTGTGACCGGCTTTCTCATGAAGAACCTGTCGGCGAACCCGTTGGAATATATGGAAGGCGGCGCCTTCAATCAGCGGCGTCAGGAACTATCGGCGATTCTCGACGCGACGAACCCGGATCTGTCGGCGTTCCACAAACGCGGTGGCAAGATGCTCGTCACGATCGGCACCAACGATACGTTGGCGTCGCCCGGTGCGCAGCTGGACTACTTTCAGTCGGTACTGGACAAGATGGGACGGGCGACTGTCGATCGATTTGCCCGCTTGTGGGTGATGCCGCAAACGGGTCATGGGCTGAGCGGCAGCAGCTACAGCGTGGCTGGCGACGGTAAGGCTGTTGCGACTGCGCCGATCCCGAATCGTTATGACCAGACCGGCTTGTTGTTCGATTGGGTCGAGAACAACGTCGCGCCTGGAATGTCTGTCACGGTGACAGCAGGGGAGAAGAGTCTGCCGCTGTGTTCGTATCCGACGTATCCCCGATACAAGGGCGGTGCGCCTGCTACGGCGAGTTCGTATGAGTGCGCAGATGTGGCAGGCGGACTGAACAGATAATCACGTCGCTCTGCCCAAGACTCATTGAACTCAGACCAGCCTTCTTCGCGGCCTGGACGGCGGTCACGAACTCCTGAATGTAGTCCGCGTATTCGCGCAGCTCGGCGAGCGACACTGTGGCACCGTGGCCGGTGATCACGCGATCGATGTTCGGCACGGCGGCCGCCTTGCGGAGCGTCTCAGGGAACGCCACCGCGCTACCGCCGTTGTTGCTATCGATAACCGGGTTCGCCTTGTTCCAGAATATGTCGCCGGCCGCCATGACGCGCGCGATTGGGAAGACCACGAGCGCATCGCCGCCCTTGAGCAAAGGTTCGCCCGCAAGCTCAGCGGCGGTGCCGGGTGCGGACACCGCACTTCTTCGCACGCTCGAGCCCCAGGCGAAGAGCCTAAAGGGGTGGGCGACACCGGCTATACTCCTCACGATGTACCCGGGGTTCCCAGCAGGTACTCGGTAGAAGTATGAATCCGTTCGGCGGGCTTTCAGCGTTCATTAGTTACGCCTCCGAGGACGGCGAGAAGGCGCACGACATCTGCAGGAACCTCGAAAAGCGGGGCGCTACCTGCTGGATCGCGCCGCGCAATGTGCGCGCGGGCCGTGAATATGCCGACGAGATCGTCACCGGCATCGAGCGATCCGCGTGCATGATCGTGCTGCTTTCCCACGCCGCGAACAGATCCCCCTTCGTCTGTCGGGAGGTCGAGCGGGCCGTCGCGAACCACAAGCCGATCTTGCCGATCCGTATCGAGGCCGTCATGCCCGATGCCGGACTCGAACTGTTCCTCTCTGGAACCCATTGGCTCGATGTGTGGGACGGCGACTGGGACGATCACATGCGGCGCCTCGCCCAGGATGTCACGGAACTCACGGCTGGAGTTTCGGCGCAGCCCGGGCGTCCGACCGGGGATCGTCGCCCGCTCCGCGTTGCCTACGCGGCTGCAGCACTCGTCCTCGCGGCGGCAACAGGCGGGTTCGGCATGTGGACCTTCTTCCCGGGTCGCAGCCGAACGCCGCCGCCTGAGACGAACGTGCCGCCCGCGGTACGACCGGCGAGTGAGCTCGTGGTACAGCCATCCCCACAGGTCGAGGCGGGCACGCGATCGTCGGCAGCGGTGGAAGCGCGCTCCGGATTGCCCGTCGCAGTCGAAGCGGGCTCCGGATCTGCCGCGACCCGGGACGCCCGAGCGCGGCGCACACAGAATGGGCAGGGACCGGCGGCGTCAACGAATTCCAGCTCCAGTACTCGAGTCGTCGTGCCGCCGAGCGGCCAGCCTCCAGGGCAGCGGACAGCCGTGCCGGGTCCTGCCGCGGTCCAACGCGGCGCTGATCTAAACGTGTTGCGCGATGAGTACGACGACGTCTCCATCCGTGGTGAAGTGATCGACGACACTCTGAATCGCCTCTGGGAAGAAATGCGTCCACTCGCCCCGAGGTCGGATATCGCCACGCGCCAACGAAGCCTCAAAGTGTCGCTGGCGCGGGCTCGCGACGCGCTCGACGACAGGGACGCTGTCGCGGCGAGGAAGTACCTAGACACCGCGCGGGCGGACGCCGTGGCGCTCGACGAGTTTCTGGGACGCTGAGCCGACCGAGGTTCAGGGACCCGCGAACTCAGACGGGAACGATGGTCATCATGATTCGAATCCTTTCTCTCGCGGTCGCCGTGCTCCTTATGCCCGCGGCGGACGGCTCGGCGCAGCAGAAGAAGCGCGTTGCAATTCTCAGCTTCGAGGACGTGGCCATTAAGTCGTCGGCAGGCGCGGCGCTCCGTTCAACGCAGGATGTCGGCGCGAGCCTTGCCGATGTGCTACTGAAGGAGCTCCTCAAGGAAGGGAAATATTCCATTATCGAGCGGGAGGCGCTCGACGCCGTGCTGAAGGAGCAGACTTTCTCGAACAGCAGCCGTGCGGATGCGAAGACAGCCGCAAACATCGGCCGGGTGCTGGGCGTCGACGCCATCATCATCGGGTCCGTCACGCAGTTCGATATCGCCGAGTCGGCGGTCGGAGTCGGATCCGGATCGCTCAACCGGATCACACGTGGCGTCGTGGGCGGTGGCAAGCGCGTAAACACGAAGGCGTCGGTGGCTATGACGGCGCGGATGGTGGATACGAGCACGGGAGAGGTCCTCACAGCGGTGTCCGGGAGCGGCGATTCGGCCAGAACCTCAGTGGCGGCCTCGGGCGGCTACGCCACCGGTGTGGACATGACGTCGGCATCGTTTCAAGGATCGACGCTCGGGGAGGCCGTCAACCGTGCGGTGCAGGAGGTGGCGGGCGGTCTAAACGAGTTCGCCGCGCAGCTGTCAACTACCCGCGTTGTGTATACGGGACTCGTCGCCGACGTGGATGGCAATACGCTGATCCTGAACGTCGGGCGTCTCAAGGGCGTGCAAGTGGGGGATACAGTTGAAATTACCCGCGCTGGTCGGACGATCCTCGATCCGCAGACCAAGAATGTGGTCCGCACGATCGTCGACAAGATCGCGACGGCCCGCATCACTGAAGTTGACGACTCCTCGGCAACCGCGACGCTGAGCGGTGCTGAGCCGGTGCGGGTAGGTGACGCGGTACGGCGCCTGCCATAGGAAAGCAGAACGGCGTCACCGCCGGGCGCGCTACGGCCGTACGCTGTTCAATCCCTTGCGGGAATACAGCCCGTACTGTCCAGAAACTGCCGCACTCGGCCGCTACGCGGCGCGATAGTAGAAATTCAATGCCGCCCAGGCGCTGACGCCGCCGAATGCCGCCCTGCGCCATCGAGGAGCGGTCCGACTCAATGAGCTCGTTGCCGAGACCTTGATGGTTCCGTTCGGCGTGGTAGTGCGCCACGAACTCCGCCATCGTCTGCCGAAAGGGCTCGCCGAGCGGGATGCAGACCCTCCTCTTTGATGGACCGGACGAACCGCTCCGCGTAGGCGTTGCAGTTCGGCGCACGCGCGGGCGTCCGCACAACCCGGATGCGTTCGCGCTCAAGGAATGCCTCGACCGCCCTGCTCCATTTCGGATCGCGATCACAGATCAGTGCGCCGCGAGAAACGTACGCCACGTCGTCGACCGCTCACGGCACGGCGGAATGCCTTCTGACTTCAGAATGTTCGCGATGGTCGACCGGGCGACCCGATGCCCGACGTTCTTCAGCGCACCTTGGATGCGCGTGTAGCCCCACTGCGGATTGTCGGTGGCCATCCGCACCACCAGGCGCCGGATGTCCCGCAGTACACCCGGTCGGCCACACCGTCGCCGCGCATAGTCCATTTCCGCGCGACGAGATCGCGGTGCCAACGCAGGATCGTGTCCGGCGTGACGAGCGTTGCGAACTGCCGCAACAGCCCGCGTCCAAGGCGCTGGCCCAACACCGCGAGTCGTCGGCGCTGACCGTCTCGTCCAACCGTACGCGACGCCGGCCCAGTTGCGTTTTGAGCGCACGGTTCTCCTCGCGCACAAAAGCAATCACGTCGCGCTGCTCCCGATCCAGCCACCCGAGCAGCGCAGCCAGCAACATCTCCAACGGACTCACCGATAAACTCTACGCCATGCCGGAGGTCGGCGCAGTTTTCGGACAGTACGGCTACGCGTTGGCGACGAACATCGTGCTGTATGCGTTGACCCATTGAACACACGCGCGTGGCGACGCTGCCCCCGGAAAACGTGGTGCCCCCCTGACCGCCTGCGTACAAACTCCCAACCCCCGATGTCTCGTGAGTTGGGAGTTGATCGTGAGGAGTTGCCGCGTCTAACGCGTCGACGTGGCACTGCCCGCGCGTGTTGGCGCGCCGATGAGGCGGTTGCGGTCGGCGCCCGGCCGCGGCCGGAACTTCTGCGGCCGTCCGACGTGCACGTCCGCAGTGTACAGGCTCCCCTCGCTGTCCACGTGGAACTGATGCACGCCCCAGAAGCCGCCCGGCATCGCGCCGTACGTGCCCCACGCCGCCAGCAGCCTTCCGTTCAGGTCGTACTTCGTGAACTTCATCGTCTGTCCCGACGCCGACCATAGGAACTGGTCGTCGGTCATCATCAGCGAGTAGGGCAGCGGCACGTTCTGCCAGTGCTCGAGGAACTTGCCGTTCTCGTCGAAGATCTGGATGCGGTGGTTGGCGCGGTCGCTGACATACAGCCGGCGCTGCTTGTCGGCGACGATCGCGTGCACCGTGTTCATGTAGTACGGCCGCGTCTCCTTGCCCGCCTCGCCGCGCATGCCCCACGACGTGACGTATTTGCCGTTGCGGTCGAACTTGACGACGCGCGTGTTGGTGTAGCCGTCGCTGACGAAGAACGTGCCGTCGGGCAGGAACGCGATGTCAGTCGGCCGCGCGAAGTGCGTCTCGTCGTTGCCCGGGACTCGCGGCGTCCCGATCGTCTGCACCAGCTGCTTACCGTCGCGCGTGAACTTGTAGAGCGCGTGCACGCCGTCGTCGACCAGCCACACGTGGCGATCCGGGTCGTACGGACTGACGATGATGCGGTGCGGCCGCACAAACAGCTTGTTGTGCTGCTCCCACGACTCGATCAGCCGCCCGTTGCGGTCGACGATATTCACGATGTGATCCCAGCGCGGATGACGCGCCGGATCCTTCTGCGAGAGATCGAAGCCGGAGGCATTGCGCGTCGGGGTCAGATCGCCCGGGTTCTCCAGGCGCGGGAGGCACCCGCGGGCGAAGACGATGACGCGGTCCGGGGCTTCAGCCCAGATGCCCGCCGTCGAGCCGATGACATAGCCGTCACCGCACCAGTTCTGCGGCCACCCGGTGACGAGCTCATATTCACCCGTAAGGTCCCCGCCGCCCTTCTGCGCCTGCGACTGTACGACGCCGCCGGTTGCCAGGAGGACGATGACTGCCGCGAAAGCGGCACTGAATGGTTTCATCGCAAACCCCTTTCGGTTAGTCGTGGCGCGGGCATTGTAGTCCCGTCCGCCTGACGGCGGAAGCCACCACGAACCGGAAAAGCCGCGTCGCACTCTGCGAAGCTGCCGCGCGGACCCGCGATAAGATCTCGCCGGAATTCAACGCAGGAGCAGGACATGAACACGCAGCGTCTCTCGATGTTGTCGCTGATGCTAGTCGCCGCCGCGGGCTGGACGCCGAGCGTACTCGATGCGGCCGCCAATGCCGCGGCGCCGCAGACGCTGGCCGCCATCCCGCTCGTGTTCGACACCTGGGTCCCTGGACCGTGCTCGCCGAATGGCCAACCACAGGGCCAATGCCCGCCGGGAGACCTCTTTCGCGTGCGTCTCGTGTCTGTCGCCGACGGCCTGCGTAGCCCGCGCAACGTCGCATTTACGCCAGATGGCCGGATCTTGATCGCCGAGCTGGCGGGGCGCGTGCGTCTGGTGCGCGGCGGCGTGCTCCTGCCCGAGCCGCTTGTGGGCTGGCCGGTCACGGGTATCGAGGCCGGCGCGCTCCAAGCCGCGATCGTGCATCCTCAGTTCGCGACCAATGGCAGCGTCTATCTCTACTACGTGAAAAACCGCGCTGACAAGATGACGACGCTCGCGCTCGCGCGCGCCCGCCTCGATGGCACAGCACTCTCGGACGTGCGGGAGATCTTCGTCGCCGATGCGTGGGTGCAGGGCGGGCCGATCGCGGGTCGCGCGGCGTTCGGGCCCGACGGCTTGATCTATCTCACTGTCAACGATCACGACCC
>DATLLQ010000088.1:0-11887 GCA_035537775.1 Vicinamibacterales bacterium
GAATTCTGCTGAGATTTCGCTCCGGGGCTCGAGAAAATTGCCGCGAGGTCAACGCCTTGCTGGATACCCATCTCCTTCACGTGGAAGAACGCATCGCGGAATTGCAAAGCCTGGAGCGCGAACTTCAGGCGCTACGCGAAAAATGCACGAGCGCGAGACCAGCGGCGGACTGTGGGATCTTGCGAGGGCTGGGGGGCGCCCGCAATGGCCGGGATGCGTCCGGTGGCAATCATGTGCCGAGTACGCATTCGACCAAGCGATAGTGTTTGGGTGACATTTGCGAGCGACATCGCCCATGACCAAGAATGCCGCGAACGGTCCGACCTGGAACCTCGTTTCGATAACACCTAACTTCATCGTGAAGAACCTGCAGGCCTCGATCGCCTTCTACGTCGAACGCCTCGGATTTCACGTCGATTACCAGGGTCCGGACGACGGCCCGGTCTGGGGCAAAGTCTCGCGAGATGGGATCGGCATCCACTTCAAGGAAGTGCATCCCGACGTGCTTCCACTTCCGAATCGCGGCCGCCACCCATGGGCTCCCTGGGACGCGTACATCTACACCCTCGACCCGGACACGCTCTTCGACGAGTTCCGCCAGCGCGGTGTGTCATTCGTGAAGGAGTTGTCGTTCCTGGAGGAGGGGCTCTGGGGATTCGAGCTCACCGACGCGGACGGCTATTTGCTTGCCTTTTTTCGGCTTCGCAACGCTTACGCACCCGGGTTATCCCCTCATTCGTAATGGTTGGCGTGAACCGTCGATCTGCGCTCCAAACGGCCATCGGCCTAGCGGTGTTGTCCTCGGTTGCGTCGGCCCAACGTCCGGATCCTCCACCCCCTGTGCCCAGCCCGCACTTCGAGGTCGCGTCAATCAAGCGCAACCTGTCCGGTAGCACCGACGACAGGATGAACGTCTTTCCCGGCGGCCGCCTCGTGGCCAGCAATATCCCCATCCTCACACTGATTCGGAATGTCTATCGCGTGCAGTACTCACAGCTTGCCGGTGGGCCCGAGTGGCTGGCGACCGAACGCTGGGACATCCTTGCCGCCGGTGCCAGCGCCGTGAACATGCAGGAGATGCTGGACCGCATCAAGGCCCTCCTCCACGACCGCTTCAAGCTTGCCCTGCACACCGAGAGGCGAGATGCGTCCCACTACGCCCTCGTGATGGCCCGCGGCGATCGCAGACTGGGCCCGCTCCTCCATCAGGACCCCACTGACTGCGCGGTCCTGCCACCAGGCGACGCAGGCTGCGCCGCGACGCGGGCGGGAGGCGCTCTGAGAATGTCAGGAGCAACGCTGCGTGATGTGGCGTTCAGCCTTTCGCGCATGCTGGATCGCCCGGTCGTTGACGAAACCCGACTGCCCGGCGCCTACAGGTTTGAGCTGACATGGGATCCGAACTCCGGTTCCGTGAGCCGGGCGGCCGACGACCGCGCCTCGCTGTTTACGGCGCTACAGGAACAACTCGGGCTGAGGCTCGATTCGCGGAAAGGGCCAGTCGAGTTCCTGGTTATTGACTCGGCAGAGCGGCCTGTCGATGACTGACGGGCCTGGATGTGAAGCTTCGTCTAGCTGTTGACCAATCTCCTACATTTGTAGTAGATATCACCACAGCTATAGGAGATGCATAGCGGAACGGAGGATCGATGAGTGCACGGCGTCGATTGGGGGTCCTCGTCATGCTGGCGCTGATCAGTGTATTCATCGGGCCGGCTCTGTATGCCCAGCAAGCTCCAGCGACTCTCACCGAGACCAGCCGCCGCGCGGCCGTCGAGGCCGCGGCGAAGATGCTCCGGGAACGATACGTATTCCCCGATGTTGGCAGCCAGGCTGCGAATGCGATCGAATCGGCGCTGGGTGCGGGCCGGTATGACGAGTTCGATCAGCCTGTGGCATTCGCTCAGCGGCTGACGGAGGACCTGCGCAGCATCGCCAGGGACAAGCATCTGCGCGTCAGCGCTCCCGGAGCCGCGACCGCAGCGCCCCCGCGGGTGGCGCCGCGCGCCGAAGGAGGTGTGACGCGGGCGGACATCCTGGACGGCAACGTGGGATACATCGAGGTCGTTGGCTTTCCGCCGCCCAGCGCCTTCAACGAGCCGGTGAATCGGGCGATGGCCGCGCTGCAGAAGACGCGAGCGCTGATCGTCGATGTCCGTCGCAACGGGGGCGGCAGTCCGATGACCGTCTCGTACCTCGTGAGTTACTTCCTCCGGGGCGGCGAACGCGTGCACATCAACACGTTCATCAATCGAAATCCTGGAACGGACACGTTTCGTTCACAGGATTTCTGGAGCGAGAGCACGCCATTCTCGTACGCCGGCAAACCCGTGTTCGTACTGACGAGCGGCGGCACGTTTTCGGGAGGCGAAGAGTTCGCCTACGACATGCAGGTGATGAATCTCGCCAAGGTCGTCGGTGAGACGACCGGCGGCGGCGCGAACCCAGGTGGGACGGTGCGGCTTGCCGAAGGGCTCACGATGTTCGTGCCGGGCGGCCGTGCCAGAAATCCGATCACCGGCACGAACTGGGAAGGTGTGGGAGTCAAGCCCGACATCGCGGTAGCGAGCGAGAACGCGCTGAAGGCCGCTCTCGAGCAGCTCGGCGTATCGTCCGCGGGCGTCGAGATCGATATGCTGTCTCGATCCCGCGTGTTCGAGCCGGGCGGGCCGCGCACGATCCCGTAGGGAGCGATCGATGACCAAAGCCATCGCCGTCCTTCTTTTTGCAACGATGATTGGTGCCCAGGGAGGCTTGCCCCAGTACACTCGTGTGCTCCACCTCGAACAGACGTCTGACGATTCCGCGAATGTCAGCCTCGGCGACCTCGACGGCGATGGTGATCTGGATCTCGCGTTGGCGAAAGGCCGGCACACACCGTTAGTGGATCGGATTCTTTTGAACGACGGCAAAGGGAACTTCACCGCGTCCGATCTTGGTGCGGCCGATCGAACGTATTCCGCCGTGCTCGCGGATCTCGATGGTGATCGCGATATCGATATTGTCACCAGTAACGACAGGCCGGACGCGAAAGTGATCTACCTCAATGACGGGGCGGCGCACTTTCGTGTCGCGGGAACATGGGGAGCTCCGGAGTGGTCGACGCGAAACGCTTCGGCGGCCGACCTCAACGGCGACGGAAGGCCAGACGTGATTGCCGCCAACCGACCCGGACCGAGCTTCGTATGCCTCAATGACGGCAAGGGAAACTTCCCGCCGCCGTGTATCCCGATTCCTGCGGGTTCCGCGACCAGCATCGTCGCTGCCGATTTTGATAACGACGGCAACATCGACCTTGCCGTCCCCGAACGTGACGGCGGCCAGAGCCGAATTTACTTCAATGACGGCAGGGCGAATTTCACTCGAATCCTTCCGTTTGGGCCTGGCAGCGCCGCAGCGCGCGTGGCGTCGGCCGCCGACTTCGATCACGATGGCGATCTGGATCTGGTCGTCGGCGACGAGGCCGCGGCGTTGATGGTCGTGTACACGAACGACGGAAAGGGCAACCTCCGGGAAGGCTTCAGATTTCAGGATCGGACCCGCGTTCCTTACGCCCTTGCCACCGGTGATCTGAATCTCGATGCTCGTCCGGACATTGTCATCGGCTACATTTCCGCTCGACCCTCCGTCTTCTTGAACACCGGAACCGGAACCGGATTCACGCAGATCGAGTTCGGCGACGGAAAGGGATCGGCCTACGGCTTCGCGCTGGGCGATCTTGATGGCGACGGCGCTCCGGATATTGCTCATGCCCGCTCGGGCGCTCCGAACGTCGTCTACTTCAGCGGGAAGCAATAGGCCCACTGGCCGTCAGTCGTCGTCGAAGTCCGCACCCCACGGTGATTCCTCGAAGATCTCGGCGACGGCTTCGTCGGCGTTCCGTTCGTTCCTGCTTGCCTTGCGGCTGACCGTATCGTCCGCGGTGCCACGGAACACGACCTTTTCCGTTCGGGCGTCGATCAATTCCACAACGACCCTTCCGGCCATAATCTTCCGCACGTCGTATCCCGAGTATTGCTTGCTCCACCAGTACGGGTACGAAACACCGCGCCAGTGCTGCGTCGCAACGAGGACATCCGGGTCCCTATCCACTTTTCGTAAGCCGATAGCCGACATCTGGCTGTCAACCGCGGACACGACACGCTGGACCATGAGCGGATCCGCGTCGCCGGTTACCGTGACGGGCCCCAATGCGTAGGTCTTGAATGCCCTGAAATCGGCAGTCCTGTCGTAGCTGACGTCGACGGACTGCGCCGCGGCCGCAACCGACATCAGCCCAAGCGCCAGTGTCGGCGCGACGAGACGCTTGAAGCAAAGAGCCCTCATTACACACCTCCTGTGCAGCACAGGGAACCGCGGGCCGGCAGGGACGAGGTGTGCGGCCAGCCGGTTCGCACTGTGACCTTCGCTGATCACGACCGCAAGAAGTGGACCCGGCCCTCACGCAGGAAAGGCGCACGATTCCGGGCTGTGGCGGCACACACGCACAGCGGGCCGTCATTGGGCAACTTGCTCCTTGACACCCAGCTAAACGGGTGCAACCATCCCACCCCGCCAAGGAGGCCCCCACCATGCGACGTGTTCACACCGGTCGCACGCCCGATGGCAGCAGGCTGATCGTCCTCGCAACGGCTGTCTGGCTTGTGTCAGTCCCCGGTCTCGCGCTGGCTCAATCGACAATTGTGGGCGTCGTCAAGGACGCGAGCGGCGCCGTGGTGCCTGGGGTCACCGTCGAAGCGGCAAGCGATGCGCTCATCGAGCGGCAGAAATCCGCGACGACGGACGGCTCCGGGCAATACCGCGTGGTCGATCTGCGTCCCGGAAGCTACGTCGTCACGTTCACCCTGGCGGGATTCCAGACCGTGCGGCGCGAGGGGATACGGCTGCAGGCGGAATTCACTGCGACCGTCGACGCCGTGATGAGCATCGGCGACAGGCAGGAGACGATTACGGTCACGGCCGAGCCCCCGGCGGTCGACGTCCGGAGTGCGGCGGCGATCACGCGACTCGAGCGCGACGTCCTCGACCAGATTCCGACAGGACAGAACATCTGGGAGATGGCGCAGCTGATTCCCAGCATCAACCTGTTCAACGTCCTGGCGCAGAATGCCGGCACGGTTGGCGGGCAGGGCGGTGCGACACAGACCTACATGTCGGTGCGCGGCATGACCGCGTCACAGAATGTCGTCCTGGTCGACGGCATGACGGTGAGCGGCCTCGAGTTGAACGGCACGATTCAGGCCTACTTCAATCCTGACATGAACCAGGAGATCAACTACGAGACCAGCGGTGCGACCGCCGATCGGTCTGGCGGAGGCGTCACCGTCAACATGATTCCGCGCGAAGGCGGCAACCGCCCGAGCGGCAATTTCAAGATGAACTACCGCCCGGGGCGGTGGATTGGCGACAACTTCACGACCCGTCTCCGCCAGAGCGGACTGCGGTCCGCCGGGACTCTCGAATACCTTTCCGACGTCACCGGGTCACAGGGAGGCCCGATCAAACGCGACACGCTGTGGTTCTTTGCCTCCTATCATCAGTTCAATACCAGCGATGTCGTTCCCGACACACGTTTCGATGACGGTACACAGGGGACTGACGGACAGCACATCCGCCAGCCGATGCTGCGTCTGACGTATCAACTCAATCGGTCAAGCAAGCTGTCCGGCTACGTCGAGATCACCGACAAGCAGCGCTCGCACGACATGCTGGCGCAGGTCGATCCGGAAACCGCGGCATCCCGCTGGACGTCTCCGAACTATTCCACCGGCAACGTCAAATTCACCTCGACGATGAGCAGACGCCTGTTCTTCGAAGGGGGCTATTCGATGAACCGCGAATACCGCACCGTGCAGGCGCAGGAAGGGATCTACAAGGAGCGCGGCACGCCGGAATGGTATGCGTCGGCCTCGCGGACGCTGCAGACCGGTGGCAACGCGCGAACGACGGCACCGACCACCTCGTTCACGCACGATTGGCCGGCTCGCGACAACGTGCAGGCGTCGTTGTCGTATGTCACCGGCTCGCACCACATCAAGACCGGCGTCCAGTACCAATGGGGCAAGTTCTACCACTTTGTCGACGCGAATGCCGATTTGACACAGCGCTATGCGAACGTGACGGTTGCCGGCAACGAGGTGATCTTCTCGAATCCCGCCGACGTCGTCGTGCGCAACACGCCGGTCGCGTCGGTCGATCGTCTGAACCGTGACATCGGCATCTACGCACAGGATTCATGGACGCTGAAGCGGCTGACGGTGAACTACGGCGTGCGCTGGGAGCACGTCAACGCGCAGAATGACCCCTACGCCGTACCCGCGGGCCGCTTCACGCCGGAACGGTCGATCCCGGCGGTCAAGAACGTGCCGAACTGGTTTGACTGGGCGCCGCGGTTCAACATGATCTACGACCTGTTCGGCACGTCGAAGACGGCCATCAAGTACTCGCTGAACCGCTACAACTTCGCCGCAGGGACGGCCCTGGCCAACTCCTTCAACACCCTGACGGCGACGACGCGGGCGCTGCCCTGGACCGACGTGAGCGGCGACGGGATCGCGCAGGGAGATCCGATAGTCAATCCAGACGGCTCGTACGCGCCGTGCGTCGGGTTCCCGAGCGCCTCGTGCGAGATCGATATGCGCACGCTCCGTGCCACCAACGGGACGTGGTTCGGCACGCCGGCAGACGCCGACGTTTATTCGGGCTTCCCGCGGCAGTGGTCGCTTGAATCCGTCCTCGAGGTGCAGCACGAACTGCTGCCTCGGCTCTCGGTGACGGCCGGCTGGACGAGGAGCGAGGACTACAACCTTCGCAAGACGATCAACCGCTTCCGCCAGGCAGGCGATTACCTGCCGGTCACGATCTTCAATCCGATTACGGGCGACCCGATCACGATCTACAGCATCAGGGATACGGCGACGCGCGCACGTCTCGCCCAGAGCGGCGCCAATCTGGAGTACGTCGAGGACGAGCGGAGGGCTCCGTACAACCAGTACTCAATCGAATTCCGCGCGCGGCATCGAGGCGCACAAATCTTTGGCGGCTGGGTGATGAGCCGGCTGGACAGTATCAACTGCGGTACGTCTCGATCCGATCTCGTCGTCAACCCGAATGACGAGTTCTACTGCGACACGACGACCATCGACCGGCCGATCGCCCAGGACTTTCGGATCGTTGCTGCGATCCCGGTCCGCTACGGAGTGACGCTCGGCATCACCTATTTGAACAACGATGAGGGCGCGTTCCAGCCAACGTACGCGATCGTGCCTGGAGCCAGCGCGTTAGCGACGCGATACCCGGATGGTGCCGCGAACTCGCCGCTCAAAGTTGCCAACCAGCCCGCTCCGCCGTGCCCGACACACGCCGGATGTGTGCCGGGGGCGATCGTGCTTCCGAGCAGTTTCATTCTGCCGACGGGGGCGACCTCGATCACCGTACCGTTGGAGCCGCCAGGAGTCACGCGGCGCGAGCGTCTGCAGCAGCTCGATCTTCGGCTGTCGAAGACGTTTCGCCTGAACACGCTCACGATCGCCCCGACGCTCGAGGCCTATAACGTCCTCAACTCGGACAAGGTCTTCGGCTATCAGAGCGCGAATTACGCAAACTCGTCCGGCACGTATCTGGTACCGAGCACTATCCTGCTCGGCCGTGTAATCGGGCTGGGCGCCTCAGTCCGCTGGTAGGCGTGCCGCGTCGCCGGCAATCTGCCGGCGTAATGACGGCTGCCCTCATCGTGCTGGCATGCGAGCTGATCACCTCGGCGGCGGCGGCGCAGTCGCCCGACATCGACGAGCTGATGCGCCGCGTGGCGACGTACGTTCAGGGCTTTGTATCTACCTTCAGCAACGTGGTCGCCGAGGAACGGTACGAGCAGCGGCTCGCGGGCCGGCGCCGCCAGCTGACGTCGGACTTCCTGCTGGTGGCATATCCCGGGCGCACGGATCGGCTCTTGACCTTTCGCGATGTGCTGGAGGTCGATGGGCAGCGCGTGAAGGATCAACCCGATCGGATCACGCAGCTGTTCCTGAACCCGTTCGCCAGCGCGATCGCCCGGGCGATGGAGATTCAGCAGGTCGGGCTTCGTCACAATCTTTCCGGCGGTCGCCTCGTGAATCCACTGGGAATTCTTGCCATCCTGCAACGTGAGTATCAGAGCGACTTTCGCTTTACCCGTCAGGGCCTGGATCGAACGCTTGGGTCCGACATCCGCAGAATCGACCTGATCCGGCTGCGTCCGCCCCAGGCCAATCAGCCGCGGGGCAGCGTCTGGGTGTCCGAGATTACAGGCGAGGTTGTCAGGACGGAGCTGCGAATCGGCGGTGCGAGAAGCGAGAGGACCACCACGACGTTCGAGGTCGATCGCGAGTTAGGGACTCGTGTGCCTGTCGCGATGGAGGACGAGATCGGTAATTTCAGCGGCCGCGCGACCTACGGCAATTTCCGTCGCTTCAACGTTCGCACCGAATCGACAATCGACACGCCCAATTCGACGGCTCCCCGTTGATCCCCCCTCGGGCCACTTTGCCTTCGCATGGCCGACTCCTTGGCCTTATAGTCTTGGGAGTTCTTAACAGACCAGGCGGCCCCTTCACCCATTTCCGGGAGTGCCGACATGCCGAGTTACACGCTTACCGTCAACGGGCGGCGACAGACCGTCGACGTCCCCGAAGACATGCCCCTGCTGTGGGTGCTTCGCGATGTGCTGGATCTGAAAGGCACCAAGTTCGGCTGCGGAGCGGCCTTCTGCGGCGCCTGCACCGTGCACGTCGGGAACACCGCGATCCGTTCCTGCCAGACGACCATCTCTCGGGTGAACCAGCCGGTCACGACGATCGAAGGTCTGTCGGCCGACGGCAGCCATCCGTTGCAGGTGGCGTGGCGCGACATCGATGTGCCGCAGTGCGGCTATTGCCAGGCTGGCCAGCTGATGTCGGCGGCCGCGCTGCTGAAGACCACACCAAAGCCGACTGACGCGCAGATCAGCGCGGCGATGACCGGCAATATCTGCCGCTGTGGCACCTATACCCGTATCCGCGAGGCGATTCACGCCGCCGCCGGCAGGAGGGCGTAAGCCATGACGACCGCAAAGAAACGTCGCGAGATGGATCGTCGAACCTTCCTTCAGGTAACGACCGTTGCGGGCGGCGGGTTGATGATCGCCCTGTACACGCCCGAGATGCTGGCGCAGCGCGGAGGCGGGCCAGGCAACGCCGTGCTTCCGCTTGCCAGCAACTACATCACGATCAACCCGGACAACACCTTCACCATCGTCGCGCAGAACCCGGAGACGGGGCAGGGCATCAAGACGGCGCTGCCGATGCTCATCGCTGACGAGCTCGATGTCGACTGGAAACAGGTCACCATCAAGCAGGCCGACTACGACAATACGAAGTACATCTCCCAGACCGAGGGCGGCAGCCGCGCCATCCCGACGCACTACACGCGGATGCGGCAGGCAGGCGCCGGCGGACGTGCGCTGATGATCGCGGCGGCGGCGCAGCAGTGGAGCGTACCGGCCGCCGAGTTGACGACGGGTTCCGGCATGGTCAGGCATGCCGGCTCCGGCCGCAGTGCCACCTACGCATCACTCGCTGCACGCGCGGCAACGCTGACGCCGCCCGCACCAGCCGACCTCCGGCTCAAGGATCCAAAGGACTTCAAGATCATCGGCAAGGGGCTCGCCGGTGTCGAGAACATGGCGATCACCACGGGCAAGCCGATCTTCAGCATCGATGTCAGCCTGCCGGGGATGTTGTCGGCCGTGTTCGAGAAGTGCCCGGTCTTCGGCGGCAAGGCGGTAAGCGCCAATCTCGATGAGATCAAGAAGCTGCCCGGTATTCGGCACGCGTTTATCGTGCCGGCGCCGACGCCGAGTGGACGGGGAGGGGCAGTGACCGGCCCGGCGTCGGGAGTGGCGATCGTCGCCGACCGCTGGTGGCAGGCGCAGAACGCACGCAAGAGCCTGAAAGTGATCTGGGACGAGGGTCCCGTCGCGACCCAGAGCAGCGCTGGCTATGCGGCCCAGGCGCAGCAACTCTCCGCCACGAGGGCGTCCCAGAAGCCCGCGGGCGGGGGCCAGAGCGCGGACATTGGCGACGTCGATGCGGCGTTCGCCACGGCGGCGAAGGTCGTCGAAGCGTCGTACACCTTTCCGCTGCTGTCGCACGCGCCGCTCGAGCCGCAGAATTCCACTGCCCACTTCAAGGATGGCAAGCTGGAGATCTGGTCACCGAGCCAGATTCCAAATCCAGGGCAGGTCGCGGCATCAGCCGGGATCCAGGCCGGCGACGTCCTGATGCACCTGGTGCGAGCGGGCGGCGGCTTCGGCCGGCGTCTGAACAGCGACTACGACATCGAGGTCGCCAGGATCGCGCGGACCGTGTCGGAGGAGCGTGTCGCCGCCGGAATGCCGACCGTGCCGGTCAAGCTGGTGTGGACGCGAGAGGACGATATGCACTTCGACCAGTATCGTCCCAGCGGCTTCCACTACTTCAAGGCTGGCCTCGACGGTGAAGGGCGGATGGTCGCGTTCCGCGACTACGTTGCGAGCACCGCCTCGGTGATTCCAGCGAATGAGTTCCCGCGAGGCTTCGTGGCGAACTTCCGTGTCTTTTCCGACCCGGTCACCCCGTACGGTATTCCGACCGGGGCACTGCGCGCGCCTGGCACCAACGGCGTATCGTTCGTGATGCAGTCCTTCATCGACGAGATCGCGGTCGCTGCGGGGAAGGATCCGCTGCAGTTCCGGCTCGACCTGCTGGCAAGCCCGGTGGCCGGCGGTCCGGCGCCTGGCGGTGCCGGCTTCAACGCCTCGCGTGCGCGCGGCGTCCTGGAAGCCGTGCGCGACATGTCGAACTGGAACCGGCGCGCCAGCCTGCCCAAGGGAACGGCGCAGGGCTGTGCGTTTCAGTTCGCGCACGCTGGCTACGTGGCTTACGTGGCGGAGGTCTCGATCGGCGCCGACAAGAAGGTGAAGATCAACAAGGCGTGGGCGGCGGTCGATGTGGGCAGGCAGATCGTCAACCCCAGCACGTCGATCAACCTCGTGCAGGGCGGCTTCATCGAGGCGATGAGCCACCTGATGGCCTGGGAGATCACGATCGACAAGGGCCGCGTGGTGCAGAACAACTTCGGTCAGTACCAGCCAGCCCGCATGATGCACACACCGCCGCTGATCGAAGTGAAGTTCCTGCAGACCGATTACGATCCGACGGGGCTGGGTGAACCGGCGCTGCCGCCGGCGCTGCCCGCGGTCACCAACGCGATCTTCGCCGCGACCGGTGCGCGCATACGCCACCTGCCGCTGGCGAGGGGCGGCTACACCTGGAGCACATAGGCGCTTCACGACTCCTGCTGGTCATCGCGATGGCGGGTTATCCTGCCATCGCGACGACACAGACCGGCTCGGTACTGGTCAGCCATGGCTTCAGCGAATCAGCGCAGGGCTGGCAAATCGCCGGAGATACGGGAACGGTCTCTCCGCTGTTCACCGCGAGTGGTGGTCATTCAGACGGCTTCATTACCGGTGTCGACGAAGCGATAGGGGAGACGTGGTACTTTCGTGCGCCGCTGCCGGTGCTCCGGCAATTGCCGGCCGCCGTCAACGGCTCCATCAGCTTCAGCCTCAAGCAATCAGGATCGCAGGTCAGCCTGTTTGACGATGACGTGGTCATCGTCGGCGCCGCGGGACGTCTGAGCTACCGGTTCCCAATCGCGCCCGGGACGGAGTGGACGGATTTTTCCGTGCGCCTGTTGGAGAGCGAAGGGTGGACCTGGAACTGGAACCGCCGCGCCACTCAGGCGCAGATCGACAGCGTTCTCGCCGCGCCGACCGCCCTCGACATCCGCGGCGAGTACGTTACCGGCCAGGATGAAGGGTCGCTGGACA
>DATLLQ010000089.1:0-6367 GCA_035537775.1 Vicinamibacterales bacterium
CAGAATTCGCGCTACCTGGCCGGCTGCGAGTTACAACCGTACGACACCCTGCGCTAGAACTGAATGGACACGCGCACGCCTCGCCGATCGGCGCCGATGAATGGGGAGACTACGATGCCTGGTCTCTGCCCAGGCGACAGATAGAGAACCCTGCCACCGTCGTGAGCGCGGTCCACCAGGAGTCCGACAAGGGCACCAATACCCGACAGCATCACAGGTGCCCCTACCTTCGCTGAAGGGAGGACATAGCCGTCTGTGGAACCGACCATCGCCAGAATGCCCAACGCTGCTCCTGCGCCAGCGCCCGCTCCGATCAGACCGCCATTCAGGAGACCGTCCACCATCCGTACGGCGGCAACTTCCGAGCGCGCGAACGTCACCGTCCTCCCATCCAGCACGAGTGAAATCGAGTCGTGGTCAACGGCGATCAGCGCACCTGTGACTCTGCGGTCCTTCATGTCGGTGACGATGACCGTCACCTCCGATTTCACAAGTCCTGCTAAACCTTCAAGCGAGCGGGCCATCGGTTGCGCTTCAGCGCTCGCCGGCCACAACGCTACCGTAGCCGTCAGTCCCAGGAGCCATCGCCGGGTCATGACTTTCTCTCGTCGTCTCTCTGCTCTGGGTAAGGCGCGAAAATCGGCGCAAATGGCTCATGGTCAGGTTATCCACGAAGCCGTACGGTTGCCGGAAGCCACGGCCCCCTTTCGGCCCTGGAGGCGCCAGGTGCCAGTTTTTGACTTCGGTTCCCGCTATTCCTCTTAGAGGGCTGCCACGGTCGCCTCGCGATCGTCGGCCATCTGGAGGAACATCATGGTCAGCTGCTTACGAAACACGCAGATGGGGATCGCCCTCTGCCGTGTCCTGGCAATTGCTTTCGTCGTCACGCCTGTCGCCGCACGTGCCAATGCCGTTGATTACTGGAGCGACATCGCTACCCAGGTCGCGGTGGCGCCGCCGCAAAGCCGCGCGGGACTCACCGCGATCGATCTCGCGTACGTCCACATCGCGGTATATGACGCCGTAAACGCGATCGATGGACGGCATTCCGTGTTTGCCGCGCGGCCGGCGACAAATCCGCTGGGCGCGTCCATGGAGGCTGCCACTGCCGCGGCGGCACACACGATGCTGAGATGGCTGTTTCCCTCGCCCAGCGCCACGGCGTTTCTCGATGGAGCGTATGCGAACTACCTGCTGACGATCCCGGACGGCACCAACAAGACGCGCGGTATTGCCGTCGGCAGCGAGGTCGCCAATGCCTTCATCACGCTGCGAAACGGCGATGGACGAAACGCCTCGGTGCCGTACATCTTTGGCGCGCCGCTGCCCGGCGTCTACCAGCAGACACCGGGGGGACCGGCGACGCCCATTGGTCCATGGGTCGGCCAGATGCGGCCGTTCGCCATTAAGAGCGCCACGCAGTTTCGGGCCGATGGACCGCCCGATGTGACGAGCGCACAGTGGGCAGAGGACTTCAATGAGGCGAAGGACTATGGTGGGCTCAACAACTCGCTGCGCACCCCGCTGCAGACCCAGATCGGACAGTTCTTCGCGGAAAATCCCGGCACGCAGATCAATCGCAACGTTCGAAACATCGCGACGGCCTCCGGGCTCTCGCTCGCCGATAGTGCGCGGTTCTTCGCCCTGCTCTACGTGACGATGGCCGACGCGCAAATCACGACCTGGAATTCGAAGTACTACTTCAATTTCTGGCGCCCGGTGACCGCAATTCGATACCCGGAGGACGGCAATCCGGCGACAGAGTCAGACCCATCATGGCTTCCGCTGGTGACGACGCCTGGCCACCCTGAATATCCCGCGGCGCATCCCACAGTCACCGGGGCGTTTGCATTCGCACTCGCAGAGTACTTCGGCACCAAGAAAGTCCATGTCGCACTGACGAGTACATCCGTGCCCAACACCGGCGGTCTGATGACACTCGAGTTCACGAATACCGACGACATTTACAAGGTCGCCATCGACGGCCGCATCTACGGAGGGATGCATTACCGGACGTCCGGCGTCCACGGTTCGGTGATTGCCCGGAAAGTGACGCATTACGTGGCACGGCATTATTTCCAGCCTGAGTAGCGCGGTCCGGGTGGGCGAAGGCGGAGGGCATCGGCGTGTCCGCCTTCGTGCTCTGCGCGACGCGTGACAGGGTCACTCCACCCGCACGCCGCGCTCGCGGCGGGATCACTTCGTCGTCGGAACGAGGCGCTTCAACTCTTCCGACCAGTTCAGCACCACGTTGATCTGCGTCACTTTCTGTTCCTGTTCCGGCTGTTTGAGCATCAGGAACGAGCCGTCTGGAAACACGTCGTAGTTGGGGCGCGAGTACGAGCCACTAAATAATGCTGGCACGTAGGAATCCCGAAACAGCGTCTCGGCCTTCCCCTCGAGGGAACCTTGATCGCTGATCCTGGCCGCCATCAAAGACTGGCCGTCCCGATAGAAGATCTCCCTCTTGCTGGGATCGGGGTTCCAAACTGGCTCATTGCCGCCGCCCTTCGAGATCTGCTGTCCCTTCCCCGGGTTGGAAAACGGCCGCACCCACACCTCCCGATCGCCCGATTCGTCAGAGACATACGCCAGCCATCGGCAGTCCGGAGACAGTGACGGCGCTCCGTCTCCAGCCATAGGAAAGTCCAGGCGCTTCGGGCGGCCCCGGCCTGCGGAGTCGCCCATGTGCAACACCCACCCTTCGGCATTCGGAACAAGCCTGACGTACGTCAGGGCATCGCCGCAGAAAGAAACCGGATAGCTGTAGACGTCGAGATCTTCCGTGGCAGGGAAATCCGTCAATTGCTGCGCCGGGCCGCCGTCTATCTGGTGCAAGAAGAGCTGTCTCGTCCTATTCTTCCTGTCGCTTTGCACCACGAGCTGATCCGGGCCCACGAACGTCCCGTGTCGGTTGTCGCCATCCGTCTTGTACGTGAATTGCTTCAGCTCGTTCGCTTTAAGATCGTAGAGCCACAACTGCCAGAGTGGCCGCCTCTCGTCGGCGACGAGACGGTCCACAACGAAACGTCCATCGGGCGCAACACGCGGCTGGTTGTAGTTGCCCAGGTCGCCAAACGTGCGTTCAATTGTCCCGCTACGGCTGACCTGGACCAGATTGGAGCCATTTGGCTGGACCTGACCTGGAACATAGACCAGGGACCCCCTGGCCGAAAGGCTGAAGTGAGCAACCCCCATCGCTTGCAGAACTCCGGACATGACCTTTGTTGGCGCGCCTTTTACCTGCAGATGCGCGGGATCGAATGGCGTGGCAATCAGGTTCCCAGCTTGTGCGTGGACGACGTGTCCGGAGGGCGAGTACTGAGGCAGAATCCCCGAGCCAGTTCCGGGAATCAGGCTGCGCCGATCGGCCTCGCCGATCCGCTGAGCGGCGACTCCCGGGTCCACCTTGAAGAGCAATGCCTTGCCGCCAGGCAGGGAAAAAGGCCAGCGCTGCGCACCGTCTGCTGTCAAACGCCCCAGTACTTCCGGGACGCCTCCCTCCTCGCGTACTACGCGGAGCACAGATCCGAAGGACCCTAAGACGATTCGATGGTCTTCGGTCCACGTGGCTCCAAACGGATTCACGACATCCGTCACCAGTTCCGGCGCAACGCCTCCCTTCACCGGAATCCTCATCAGTGTGTTTTGACGACTGAAGAAGCCCAGCCACTCCTCATCGGGAGAAAAGAAAGGACTGTGTGCTCCAACGCTGCCGGGTACCGCTTCGTCACTGTCGGTCTCCATCGAATGGAGGTACAGCTGCCGTGCGTCTTCCCCGCCGGCTGTCGCGACGTAGGCGATGTAGCTGTCGTTCGGCGATATCTTCAGTATTGGTTTCCCCGACGTAAATCCGGCGAACCGCTGGCCCTGAGGAGGATGGATGGAAAGAGCCAGTCGTGACGGCGACGGCTCGGGTGTCGGCTCAGCCTTCCATAAGGCGAAACCGATGACAGCAGCGACGATCAGAACCGCAGCCGTCACCGCAGTGGTGACCGCGATCGTTCGCACCTGCGTGGCTCGAGTGCGATTCGGCGCATCGCCTGATGTCGTCGCAGTGTGTTCGGGGGGGCCCGCCACATCTTCCAGCGCAAAACGGATCGCGGCCACGTCACCCAGGCGCTTCCGAGGATCGCGCTCCAGACATCGCCTGAGTAACGCGCGCACCGCCGTTGGCACCTGCGCAGGCAGCAGGTTCCAATCGATGTCGTGCGTCATCACGAGAGCCAGGGTCTCGGCGGTGCTGGCACTGCCGAAGAGCCTCCTCCCGGTGAGCATCTCGAAGAGCACACAGCCGAAGGCCCAGATGTCCGTCCGTTTGTCGACGCTCTCGCCGCGCGCCTGCTCCGGGCTCATGTAGGCAACGGTCCCAAGGAGCGTCCCGGGCGCGGTCCGGGTGACGGTGGTTCGCTCGGCGGCGAGCGCGGGCCGCACCGACGTCGCCAGGCCGAAGTCGAGCACTTTCACGCCACCGTCAGGCGTGATGCGAATGTTTGCCGGCTTCAGATCGCGATGGATGACACCCTGCTCGTGCGCGGACTCGAGCGCGTCGGCCACTTGTGACGCGATGTCCAGCGCCTCGCTGACGCGCAGTGGACCGCGCGCGATGCGCGCCGCCAGGGTCTCCCCCGGCACCAGCTCCATCGCCAGCAGGAACCGGCCCTCGGCTTCGGCGAACGCGTAGATGTGCGCGATGTGCGGATGCGCGAAGCCTGCGAGGACGTCGGCTTCCTTGCGGAACCGGGCGCGGCGGACCGCGTCGTGCGTGAACTCGGGCGAGACAACTTTGACCGCAACGTCGCGCGGCAGCGTCAAATCGCGGGCGCGATAGACCTGGCCCATCCCGCCTTCGTCGATCAACGAGAGAAATTCGTAGCCTCCGAGCTGTCGGCCGACCAGGCTCTCGCGTTCGGTCTCACGCGGGATCTGGTCGAAGGCGCGACCGTCGAGCACGCCGGTCCTCGACGCGTCCTGCGCCAGGAGCGATTCCACTTCGCGCCGCACGACCTCGTCGCCGCCGCACGCCCGCGCGAGCCACGTGCCCCGGTCGGCGATCGCGATCGTCGCCGCCTCGTGATACAGGCGCTCCACGAGCATCCACTGCGCGGGCGTCATCGCGCCTCGCGCCCTGATGCGGGCTGTCGCAGTTCACGCAGCAGCCACGCCTTCGCCATCTTCCAGTCGCGCATGACGGTGTCCACGGAAACGTGCAGCGCGCGCGCCGACTGCTCGACGCTCAATCCGCCAAAGAACCGCATCTCCACCACGCGTGCCTTCCGCTCGTCCACCCGTGCAAGCGCGTCCAACGCATCGTGCAGAGCCACGAGATCGCGTCCGGGCTCCTGCATCGCGGGGAGGGCTTCATCGAAGGTGACGTGGACGGCAGCGCCGCCCCGCTTCTGATATCCCTTGGCGCGGGCCATATCGACCAGGACCCGGCGCATTTGCCGTGCGGCGATGGCGAGGAAGTGCTCGCGGTTCTGCCATGGCACGCGGCGCGTATCAATCAGGCGCAGATAAGCCTCATTCACCAGTGCAGTGGGTTGCAGGCCGTGGCCGGCGCGTTCTCCGGCCATGCAACGTCGCGCGAGCCGATACAGCTCGTCGTACAAGGCGGCAACCAGCTGGTCCAGCGCCTCAGTGTCACCGGCTCGCCACGCCGTAAGGAGCTCGGTTATGTCGGAGGGCTGCGCACCATGGGCGCGTTGTGACGGCGATCCGCCCCGCGGAGACATTTGCCGGCGATTCTATCCAAGATCTGGCGCACCACGCCGGCGTCGATGAGCACCAGTCCTCGGAGGACAAACCCGGCGCCGCGTTCCAGGCCTAATACATGCGTGTCCGTTCGCGGATCCGTGTAGCGAGACGCACGGGCCGCTGCACGCACGTCAAGCCCGTCAATCTGCGCCAGCAGACGGGTGATCTCGATCGCGATACCGTCTGCGATGCGCGCATCATCGGCGGACGCGCTGCCGTCGTACTCGAAGCGGACGGCGATAGATGGACGCGTGGCCGGACCACGTGCAGCCCAGGCAAAAACCGCCGTCGCTATGACGACGGCGAGCACCAGAAAGACGCCGCGCCTGTGCCGCATGCTCTGTCCTCATCACAGCAAAACACCCGGCACCGATTAATCGGACACTCGCCGAAGCGCCCGCTCAATCATTCGATTCGCACGAGACCCCTATCCGGCAGCACATCAAGGACGAGCGGCAATGCCGGTTGCGCGTAGACCTTCACCCGGAAGTCAAAGCGACCGTCATCGTCTCCCAGCAGCGAACGAGGTATCGCCACGTCACAGCCATCGGTGACGAAGCTGACCGGAACCGTCCCGATAACGGTGGCGCCCGCACTCGTCGTCCTCGCC
>DATLLQ010000090.1:0-18174 GCA_035537775.1 Vicinamibacterales bacterium
CCGTACCGGCCGCAGGTCGCGTTCGCCGTGGCGACAATCGTCGGCAACTCGGTGCTCCAGCTGGCGCCACCGTACCTCACGAAGACGGTCATCGACGGCTACATTCCGTCGGGCGATCTCTCCGGTCTCGCCGTCATCGCCGGTCTGTATCTCGCCACGCTTTTCGCCTCGTTCGCGTTCGAGTACGCGCAGACCTGGACGATGCAGGTGACCGGCCAGCGGGTGATGTTCGACCTTCGGATGGAGGTGTTCACGCACCTGCAGAGGCTCGATCTCAAGTTCTACGACCGCAACCCGGTCGGGCGTCTCATGACCCGCGTCACGACCGACGTGGACGTGCTGAACGAGCTGTTCACGTCCGGGGTCGTCTCGATCTTCGGCGATCTGTTCACCCTCTTCGGAATCATGGCGGTGCTCGTCTGGATGGACTGGCGGCTCGCGCTGGTGGCGTTCTCGGTGCTGCCGCTGATCGCGCTGATCACGCAGTGGTTCCGGCGCAACGTCCGCGATTCCTACCGCACGGTGCGCACGTGGATTTCGCGAATCAACGCTTATCTGCAGGAGCGCATCACGGGCATGACCACGGTGCAGCTGTTCCGGCGGGAGGCGCGTGACTTCGCGGCGTTCGACGAGATCGATCGCGCGCATCGCGACGCGAACGTCCAATCGATTTTCTATTACGCCGTCTTCTACCCGGCAGTCGAGCTGGTCAGCGCCCTCGCCGCCTCGCTGATCATCTGGTACGGGGGCGGCCGCGTGATGGCCGATGCGCTCACCCTGGGATCGCTCGTCGCCTTTCTCCAGTACTCGCAGCGATTCTTCAGGCCAATCAGCGACATGTCCGAGAAGTTCAACGTGCTGCAGGGCGCGATGGCTTCGTCCGAACGCATCTTCGCGCTGCTGGACACGCCTGTGGAGGTGAGGTCGCCGGAGTCAGTCCGGCTGAAGCCGGACACTGCGCCGGCTACGCTCACGGGCGCGATCGCATTTGAGAACGTGTCGTTCGCCTATGTGCCCGGGGAGCCGGTCCTGAAGAACGTATCGTTCCGTGTCGAGCCTGGTCAGCGCGTGGCGCTGGTCGGCGCAACGGGATCCGGTAAGACGACGATCGTCAACCTGCTGCTTCGCTTCTACGATGTGCAAGAGGGGCGGATCACCATCGACGGGGTGGACGTCCGGGAACTCGACCTGGTAACCCTCAGGGCGATGTTCGGCCTCGTCCTGCAGGACGTTCATCTCTTCTCAGGGACGATCGCAGCCAACGTCCGGCTCGGTCATCCGGAAATCGATGACGAACGGGTCCGGCAGGCGCTCGAGGCGGTTCATGCCTGGGGCTTCGTCAGCCGTATGCCCACCGGTCTGGCCACGCCGGTCGCTGAGCGCGGAGCGACGTTGTCAGTCGGTCAGAAACAGTTGCTGTCGTTTGCACGAGCACTGGCGTTCGATCCACGGATTCTGGTGCTCGACGAGGCCACCTCGAGCGTGGACACCGACACTGAGTTCCTTATCCGTGATGCCTTGAAGGTGGTGATGCGCGGCCGCACGACCATCGCCATTGCCCATCGGTTGTCGACCATCCAGGACATGGATCGGATCCTCGTGCTGCACAAGGGCGAGCTCCGCGAGGCCGGAACCCATCAGGAACTGCTGACTCGCCGCGGGATCTACCATCGCCTTTACCAACTCCAGTTCAAAGACACCTCGTCGTCGGCCGAGCCCGACCTGGTGGGACGACCGACCTAGGACCGGCGATTGCACCCTTTCCGGGTGAAGATGCCTGCGATGACGTCTGCGGCGGTCGAGATCACTGTCGGCCATGTGGTGCTCGAGGCGGACCTGAGCCTGCCGGCGCGGCCATCGGGATTGATCGTGTTCGCGCACGGAAGCGGCAGCAGCCGCCACAGCCGCCGGAACCGCGAGGTGGCGCGAGTGCTCAACGACGCCAGTTTCGCGACGCTGCTTCTCGACCTCCTCACGGCTCAGGAAGAAGCCGTCGATCAGTTCACCTCGGAATACCGTTTCGACATCCCGCGCCTCGGGCTCCGTGTCGTCTCGGCACTGGATTGGACAGCCGCGAGAGAAGACCTTCGCGGGCTCCGCATCGGCTGCTTCGGCGCCAGCACGGGCGCGGCAGCAGCGCTCATCGCCGCGGCGGACCGCCCGGGCCTGACTGCAGCTGTCGTGTCTCGCGGGGGCCGGCCGGATCTGGCTGGTGACGCGCTGCCGCGTGTGATCGCGCCGACACTGCTGATCGTCGGCGGCAACGACGAGCCGGTGATTCAGTTGAATGAGGAAGCGATGAAGAGAATGACGGCGAACGTGCGTCTCGAGATCGTGCCGGGAGCCACGCATCTGTTCGAGGAGGCCGGAGCGATGGATCATGTCTCGCGGCTGGCCATCGACTGGTTCACATCCTATGTGGGGCCGCAGCAGTAATACGAGTGCCATGATCGACGACGAACGCGTGTTCGCTGACAGGCGGCAGGCCGGCCGCGAACTCGCGCGCCTGCTTCCGCCAATAGAGGCTGCCGGCACCGTGGTTCTCGCGCTTCCGCGCGGCGGCGTTCCAGTGGGATATGAGATTGCTCACGCGCTGGGCGCTCCCCTCGAGGTGTTCCTGGTCCGCAAGCTCGGCACGCCGGGCCATGAGGAGCTGGCAATGGGAGCCATTGCGTCCGGCGGTATCCGGGTGCTCAACGACGAAGTCGTCCATGGGCTGGGGATTCGACCCGAGCAAATCGAGGCCGTCGCGAAGCGCGAGCAGGATGAGCTCGTACGTCGCGAGGCGTCCTATCGAAGCGGCCGGCCGCTGCCGGAGCTGAAGGGCCACACCGTCATCCTCGTAGACGATGGATTGGCGACAGGCTCCACGATGAAGGCGGCTGTGCATGCGGTGAAGCAGCAACATCCGGCGCGGGTCATCGTCGCGGTTCCCGTGGGAGCGCCCGAGACATGCCGGGCGCTCGGCGCGATCGCCGATCAGGTGATCTGTGCGCGCACTCCGCACTCGTTCTCGGCAGTGGGACAGTGGTATCGGGACTTCACGCAGACGAGCGACGCAGAAGTTCTCGAGCTGCTCAGCTCCCGGCACCCGTGAAAGCTCCCGGCACCCTTGAAAGGGCGCCCTACGATCCGTGCGGCCGACCTGATCCGTACCCTGTATGAACTAACGGTCCGTGCATTGCTTCCTTTTGCAGCTGGGCGAGTACTCGTCTGTTCTGGCGAGGCCTCGACCTCATGAGGAGGAAGGCGAGATGCATCGAGTGATTCAGGTTGTGGCGCTGGCCGCCGTGGTCGGCGCAGCAGGGTGCGGAGCCACCCGGACGGTCAATACACCACCGACGGCATCGCCGGGCGACGTCACGCAGACTGCGCCCGCCGGTCCGACGGAAGTCAACACAAGCAGGTTCGGCGTCATTCCGGCGGGGCAGGAGCTCGACGTCCGGCTGGCGACGGCACTCAGTTCCGAAACGGCGACGCCCGAGCAACGCTTCGAAGCGACGACGGCAGTCGACGTGATGCAGAACGGCACGGTGCTGATCCCGGCGGGCTCAGTCGTCCGCGGCGTGGTGACCGACGTCAAGCGCCCGGGTCGCATCGACCGCGTGGGCAGTCTGACGTTGTCGTTCGATCAGATGACGGTCCGTGGCCGTTCGTATCCGGTCCGCGCGATGGCCACACAGATCTTCGAGAGCCGCGGCATTCGTGATGAAGCGGGGACGGCCGGCGTTGGCGCCGGCGCAGGCGCGATTCTCGGCGGTCTGCTTGGCGGCGTGAAAGGCGCGGTCCTGGGCGCGGTCATCGGCGCCGGCGGCGCCATCGCGGCGACGGAAGGAAAGGACGTCAACCTGCCGGCGGGATCGATCATCCGGCTGCGGATGGATTCCGCGGTTACCGTGCGGTAACCGAAACCCTAGCGCCCGGTCTCGCCAGACGTCGACGACACAGCGTCAGACACGTGCACTTCTGATGTCTGCGTCGTCGCCGTCGGCTCGACCTCTGCGCTGTCCGTGGGAGGAAGCCCCGCGGGCGGCGGTGCCTCTGGACTTGGAACGCGGCGACGGGCCTCGCGTCCGCGGAAGAGGCGATCGACGATGCCAGGTGAGCTGGCTTTCGGGTCCCATCCAAGCCGGAGCACCGTCACCTGTATCTGGCGCCGGCCGAAGCGAAGCGCCTCGTGACAGCTCCACATATACAGATCCAGCAGACGCCCCTGAACCTTGGGGCCAGTGTCCATCACGGTGTAGACACCGTTGTATCGCGCATCTCCGGTGGCGACGTTGATCACGCTTCCAACCGGAAGCAGCTGCGCGTCGGCGGCGGCGATGCCGGTTCGCACGTTCACGCCGGACGCGGTCGTCTGGCCCTTGCAATACGCGGTTGCGTTGAACGCCAGGCGCGAGCCAGCCCCGGGCTGTGGATCTCCGATGAGCGAGTGCAATGGCCCGGAGTCGAAGATGGGGGTTTCGTAGAGGAACACGAATCCCGTAATGGCGAACATGAACGCCACGAGTTTCCGCCGAAGGGATCCGGAGATTACTCTCATCTACGTTCGAAAGTGCTCGTAGCCGCCGGGCAGCTCGCGCGTGCCCAGCTCGTCGCGCAGCAGCAGCTCGCGGCCCTTCGTCACGACGCCGATCTTCGTGATCGGCAGGTCGCCGGCCTGCTTACGCACGCTGCGCAACCGTCCGCGGTGCGACGGCCGTACCGTGAACAGCAGTTCGTAGTCGTCGCCCGCGGTGATCGCCGGCTCAATCGACCCTCCGTCGACCGGAAGGCTCTTCCCGTCGATCGTGATTCCGACGTCAGACGCCTCAGCGACCTGTCTCACCGCATCTGCGAGGCCGTCGCTCGTATCCATGCAGCTCGAGGCGGCGCGATTGCGGCCGAGCAGCATTCCGATTCGAACCCTGGGGTCGGGACGCAGATAGCGCTCCACGCCATGCACCGCAGCGCCGGCTGCCGTTCCGCCGGCTTTCAGCACCGCCAATCCTGCCGCCGCGGCTCCCACCGTTCCGGTGACGTACACCTCGTCTCCGGGGCGCGCACCGGCGCGTCTCAGGACCCGCCGTGGCCGCACGCTTCCGGTTGCCGTGACATCGATCGCCAGGGGCCCCGTCGTCCGGGTGACGTTTCCGCCAACCAGCGCCACGTGATACCGCGCCGCGAGCGCGAGCATCCCGTCCACGATCCCGTCAATCGTCCCGACATCCAGATCGTCGGGAAGCAGCAGCGACAGGAGCGCAGCCCGAGGCTCGGCGCCCATTGCCGCCAGATCGCTCAAGTTAACCGCCAGCGCCCGGTGTCCCACCGCGTCGGGAGGGGTGAACCGGAGGTCGAAATGGATTCCGTCGACCAGAGCGTCGGTCGTCAGTACGTCGAACGTGCCGCGGGCCGGCTTGATGACGGCTGCGTCATCGCCAGGACCTACGGCGACCCACGGTGGCATAGCGAGGCGCGACGCAATCCGAGCGATCAGCGCGCGCTCGCCGAGGGAGGAGACCGTGGAATGTCGCAAACTAGAGCCCCGCTTTGCCGTGTGGGGAGGTCGAATGAACCTGCGAAAGCAGGTGGACCCGCTGTTATCGGCCGCGCTTAAGGCTTCCTCGGTTCAGAGGCATGCACAACGCCCGGCCCCGCGGATCACTTTGATGGAACGTTGGCTCAGACGAGCCTCCGAAAACCATCACGAGCAAAGCAGGAGCTTATGGATCTTAGCGCCGGGGATGGGAGAGGTCAAGGCGAAGAGACTTAACCGGCTTTTGTTTCAGCAATTTGCGAGAGAACCTGGTCGACGATCTGCTCGATGCGGATGGCCCGCTGGCTCATCTCGCCGTGGGCGTCGGACTGGTCGGACCTGGCGCGGAAGAACTCGTCGGCCAGATTCAGGGCGACCAGAACGGCGAGCCCAAGCGTATCGCTCGCGGGCGCGGCATCGGCGGCCGCGCGCATCTTCCGGTCCACGTAGGCTGCGAGCTCGGTGACATAGCGCTCCTCGAGCTCACTGCGGATTGGGTACCGCTGTCCGGCGATTTCGACGGTCACGACGCGGCTCAGATCGCCTCCAGTTGCTCCAGCATGTCAGCAACTCGCGTCCTGATGAGTTCACGTTCATCGCGGAGCGCGCTGATTTCCGAGGCCGCCGATTCAGCTTCGGCCAGCCGCCCGCGCAGCGTCGTAATCTCCTGCGCCAGACGTGCGCTGTCGGTGGCCGACTTCGCCTGCTCGGCGCGCATCTGCGCAATCAGATCGACGAGCCGCTTAACTTTCTCCTCGAGCCGGTCGATGGGGTCGAGTTCTGTCTGGGAGGTGCGCGCTGCTGCCGACTTGATCATTCCCGTGCGTTCCTTCTGGCGTAGTGTCCGGCTTTCAGCCGGACCAGAAATTGTGGGGTGAAGTTGCGAGGAATGGTGCCATGAAAGGACATGGGTATCAACTCCCAAATCCCAACTTCCAGATCCCAAATTCCAACGCCGAGTGCTGGGAAGAACGCGCCCGTTGTCACGGAATCTACTTCGCCGGCGACGACGAATACTTCGCGGCACCGCGACATATCCCTCAGCCATGCCGTCGATGTCGCGCTCTCCAGGTGGGACGGGCCACGTCAGGAGATCCCGGACGTACGGCAGGGTTTCTGCGTCAGATCACCGTGAGGGACGGAGATATGTCTCGCATCCTTGTGCTCTACGGGACGACGGAAGGGCAGACCGGAAAGATCGCCCACACTCTTGCGGACGCGCTGCGCGCCGCAGGCGTGTCGGCGGATGTTGCGGATGCTGGTGCCGATTGGCCCGATGCTCGACGATACGACGCGGTCATCGTTGCCGCGTCCATACATGCCGGCGGATATCAGCGCGCCGTGCGACGCTGGGTGCGCGCCCATGCCGGGGTGCTCAACGAAAAGCCGACGGCATTCGTGTCGGTGTGCCTGGCGATCCTCCAGCGGGAGGCCAGGGTCCACCAGGAGTTGAGCGCCATCGTTGATCGGTTTGTCAGGTCAACCGGCTGGCGTCCATCGACGACCAAACACGTTGCGGGAGCGCTCGCCTATTCCCGGTACAACTGGTTCACGCGCCTCGCCATGGTCCGGATCGTCCGCAAGGCCGGCGGCGACACGGATACCAGCCGTGACTACGAGTACACCGACTGGGCGGATGTCCGGGCGTTCGCCGCGGGGTTTGCGCGTTCGGTGACCGCTCGGCCGATTTCACCTGCCGTCGGACAGGCTCCTCGTAAGGTCGCCTGAGGGCGTCGAGGGACCGCGACGTTATCGCTGCACGGCGTCGTGCTTCGCGCGAAGCGCGCTCAGCACGTCGTCCATGGCCTTCTGCACCTCCGCATCCGTCAGCGTTCGGTCCGGCGAGCGGAACGTCAGGCGCAGGGACAGACTGACCTTGCCGTCGGGCACACCCTTGCCCTGGTAACGATCGAACTCGCGCACGCGAGCGAGCGTGGCGGGCGCAGCGCGTCGAATCGTCTCGCGGACCGTCGCGGACGGCAGCGTGTCGTCAACGAGAATGGAGATGTCGCGCGCAACTGACGGGAAGCGGGGAAGGGCCTCGATCCGCGTCTGTCGCTCGGCGACGACGGCTTCGGCCGCATCGAGATCGATCTCGGCGACGTAGACGGCATCTGCTGCGGTGAGTCCATGTTGCCCGGCGACCGAGGCGGCGAGCTGTCCGACAACACCCACCGGCGTTCCGTTGTCTACGAGCGCCGCGGATCGGCCCGGCACCAGCCACTCCCGTTGCGCGGGCTCGGCGGTCAGCTGGAGGCCGATCGCGTCGCCGATCCGGCCGGCGAGTCCCTTCATGTCGAAGAAGTCCACCGGGCGCGTGCCGCCGCCCCAGTGGTCGCCACCGACGGCGCCGGCCCAGATCGCGGCGATCGCCCGCCGCTCGCCGGTCGCGCGGGTGAATCGCGCGCCAATCTCGAAGAGGCGGACGTCGCGCTGTTCGCGATGGCGGTTATACGCCACGGCGGCCACGAGCCCAGGCAGACAGGACGGGCGAAGCACGCCGAAGTTCTCAGACAGCGGATTTGCGATTGCGACGAGCCCGGCGTCTCCCGCGAAAGGTTCCGCCGCTGCCTTGCCGATGAAGCCGAAGGTGTTGGCCTCCGAGAAACCGGCTCCGGTCATCACCGCACGGAGCTGGCGCGCACGGGCAATTCGCGGATCCGGCGGCGGAGGCGACAGCAGCAGCGGCGGGAATCGGCCGGGGATACGGTCGAACCCATGGTGCCGCGCGATTTCCTCGATCAAGTCGACTTCGCGCGAGACGTCCACTCGTCGCGCCGGCACCGTGACCGACCAGCCATCCTGATCGGTTGAGGCATCGAACCCGAGGCTCGTCAGGAGCCGAATCACGTCGGCGTCAGGCACGTTGATGCCGAGCAGCGCTGAGAGGCGCTGGCGACGAAGCGGCACGATTCGAAGCCGGACATCCGTCGCGCTGCCGGCGATCACCGTCCCACGGTTCTTCCCGGCGCCGATCTGCTCGAGCAGCTCGCACGCCCGCTGCAACGCCGTGCCCGGCAGCATGCGGTCGGTGCCGCGTTCGAAGCGTGTGCTCGCCTCGGTCTTCAGCCCGAGCGTGCGGCTGGTCCGGCGCACAGACAGCGGGTTGAAGTACGCGCTCTCGAGCACGATCGACCGCGTGGAACCGCTCACCTCTGAATCCGCGCCGCCCATCACGCCAGCGACGCCCACCGGGCGCTCGCCGTCGGCAATCATGAGCATGTCGCTGGTGAGCGCACGATCCTGCCCGTCGAGCGTCTTGAGGCGCTCGCCATCGCGTGCCGTCCGCACGCGGATTTCATTCCGCGCCAGTCTCGCCGCGTCGAACGCATGCATCGGCTGTCCCAGCTCGAGCAGCACGTAATTCGTCACGTCGACGATGTTGCTGATCGGGCGGACGCCGCCGGCCTTGAGCCGCGCCTGCATCCAGTCGGGAGACGGCCCGACGGTGACGTCGGCAAGTCCGCCGGCGTAGTACGGGCAGAGGTCCGGGTTCTCGAGGGTGATGGTGACGCCGGGTCCGCCTGCGGTTCCTTCGCCGACGCTGGCGGGACCCGGCCTACGCTGTTCCGTCCCCACCTGCAACGGCAGATCGAACGCTGTGGCGATCTCGCGTGCCATGCCGAGGACCGACATGCAGTCAGGACGGTTGCCGGTCACCTCGAAATCGACGACTGAGTCTCCGCTAAGCCGCTCTATGCCTTCCACGGCGAAGCCGCGGAGCGACATGACGCGGGCAATCTCATCCGCGCTGTCACGCACGTCGACGAACTCGCGGAGCCAGGACAGCAGAACCTTCATGCGGGGAACTGCTCGAGGAAGCGCAGATCGTTTTCGTAAAAGAGCCGGATGTCGTCCACGCGGTACTTCAACATCGCGATGCGCTCGATGCCGGTGCCGAAGGCAAAGCCGGTGTAGCGCTCGGCGTCGTAGCCGACCGCTTCGAGCACCGCCGGGTGAACCATTCCGCTGCCCAGGATCTCGAGCCAGCCAGTGTGCTTGCAGATCGCGCAGCCGTTGCCGCCGCATCCCTGGCAGCTGATGTCCACTTCCGCGCTCGGCTCGGTGTACGGGAAGAAGCTCGGGCGCAGCCTGACGCGCGCGGTATTGCCGAAGAGCGCCTGCACCATCGCCTCCAGCGTCCCCTTCAGGTCGGCCATGGTGATGCCTTCGTCCACCACCAGCCCTTCGAACTGCTGGAACATCGGCGTGTGCGTCAGGTCGAGATTGTCTCGACGGTAGACGCGGCCGGGAACGATGATGCGGACCGGTGGCTTGAAGGTCTGCATGTAGCGAATCTGCATCGCCGAGGTGTGCGTCCGCAGCAGCGTCGCGGCGCGGACCTGCTCCTTCGGCGGCTGCCCGCCCAGTGTCGATCGTCTATGAGCGCCCCAGATGCCGCCGATGATCGGCGTCTCCAGGTAGAGCGTGTCCTGCATGTCGCGGGCGGGATGCTCGGGCGGCATGTTCAGCGCCTCGAAGTTGTGGAAGTCGTCTTCGACTTCCGGCCCCTCGAGGATCTCGTAGCCCATGCGCGAGAAGATGTCCTCGACCTCCTGCCGCACCCGCATCAGCGGGTGAATGCGGCCAAGCGGCAGCTCGCGACCCGGCAGCGTGACGTCAACGGCACCGGCCGGACGGCTCGCGGAGAGCGTTGCGCGCTGCTCGTCGAGCGCCGTCTCGATCTCGGTCTTGAGCTCGTTGACCAGGGCGCCCGCCTCGCGGCGCAGATCCGGGGCGAGCGTGCCGAGCTGCTTGAGCAGAGCGGTGACGGAACCGGATTTCCGGCTCAGGAACTCGTCGTGCAGCGCCTTGAGGGCGGCGTCGGTACGAGCGGACGCGACCCGCGCGCGGAAGTCCGCGCGCAGGGCCTCGATCGTCGATCGGTGGGAATCAGGCATTCGCCGCAGGGAGCGCGGCCTTGGCCTGCGCCGCCACCTTGGCGAATGCTGCGGGTTGCGTGGCGGCGAGATCCGCCAGCATCTTGCGGTCGAGAGTGCTGCCCGCGGCCTTGAGGCCGCGTACGAGCTGCGAGTAGGTGATGCCGTTCTCGCGTGCCGCCGCGTTGATGCGGACCACCCAGAGCCGCCGGAACTCGCGCTTCTTGTTCTTCCTGCCGACGTAGGCGTACTTCAGCGCCGTGTCGACGGACTCTTTCGCTGCGCGATACAGCTTGCTCTTGGTCTGGTAAAAGCCTTTCGCACGTGCGAGAAGCTTTTTCCGCTTCGCACGACGAACTGTCCCTCTTTTGACTCGCGGCATGGTTCCCTTTCGGCTATTGGGTGCACCCCGTCTACCGGAGTGACTTCGAATTGACCCAGCGACCGGGCACCCACGAAGGGGCGCCCTACGAACTACCTACTACCAACTATCTAACTATCCAACTACCAACTTACTTGTACGGCAGCATCCGGCGCAGCTTCGGCGCATCCTGCTCGGCGACTTCGCGCGTGCCGCGCATCTGCCGCTTCGACTTGGTGGTTTTGCTGGTCAGGATGTGGCGTTTGAACGCCGACGCCCGTACGATCTTGCCCGTCCCGGTCTTCTTGAACCGCTTCGCGGCTCCCCGATGTGTCTTCAGTTTCGGCATAGTCGTTTCTTAGCTGTAATCGCTTTCTATTCGTCGGTCGGCTCCGAGGCCGTCACCGTTTCCTGCGCCTTCTTCGGGGCACTCTTCCGGCCCGCCTTGGCGCTCAGGATGACGTGCATCTGGTTGCCTTCCTGGCGTGGCATCGTCTCCGCCATCGCCTGATCGCCCAGATCCGCGATCAACCGCTCGAGAATGCGCCGGCCGATCTCCGGGTGCGCCATCTCGCGCCCGCGGAAGAAGATCGTCGCCTTCACCTTGTCGCCGTCGGCGAGGAAGCGCTCGATGTGCTTCTTCTTGAAGTCGTAATCGTGCTCGTCGACCTTCGGGCGGAACTTGATCTCCTTGACCTCGATCACGCGCTGGTGCTTCTTGGCCTCGCGGGACCGCTTCTGCTCCTGGTACTGGTACTTGCCGAAGTCCATGATTCGGCACACCGGGGGCACGGCAGTCGGCGAGATCTCGACCAGGTCGAGTCCCTTCTGGCGCGCGATGGCCACCGCCTGCGGCGGCGGCATGATCCCGAGCTGCTGTCCCGTCTCGTCGATCACGCGGATTTCACGGACGCGGATGCGCTCGTTGGTGCGGATGCGGTCGTCACGTCGGGGCGAACGATCGAAAGCTATAGCGGTCTCCTCTGCTGTTCTAGTTGGTCGTTTCCAGTCGGTAGTTCGTAGTTACTACGACACTCCCTTACGGGCTATTTCGTCGAGCGCATCGGCTACGAATGCGTCGACGGCGCGCGCACCAAGATCTCCACCGGATCGGCTGCGGACCGCCACGGTCCCTTCCGCTGCCTCCCGGTCGCCCGCCACAAGCATGTAGGGGACCTTCTGAAGCTGCGCCTCTCGGATCTTATAGCCAATCTTCTCCTGCCGGTCGTCCAGCTCCACCCGCAGCCCGGCCGCCGCCAGCTGGTCGCGCACACCCCTCGCGTACTCGAGGTGGCGGTCCGAAATGGGCAGCACCACCGCCTGAACAGGCGCCAGCCACAGTGGCCAGGCCCCGGCAAAGTGCTCGATGAGGAGCCCGATGAACCGCTCGAATGTGCCGAAAATCGCGCGGTGGATGACGACCGGTCGGTGCTCGGCGTTGTCCGCCCCGATGTACTTGAGGTCGAACCGATCCGGCATCTGGTAATCGAGCTGGAAGGTGGCACACTGCCATTTCCGGCCAATCGCGTCGGTCACGTCCACGTCGATCTTCGGGCCGTAGAACGCGCCGTCTCCCTCGTCCACCGTGAAGCTGTGACCGGTCCGCTCGAGCGCTTCCTTCAGCGACGCCTCGGCGTGATCCCACGTTTCGACCTTGCCGAGGAACTCCTCGGGCCTGGTCGACAGGCGGACCGAATAGGGGAGCCCGAAGTCCGAATACACCCGCTTCATCAGTTCCAGGAGACGAGCCACCTCGTCGGCGATCTGCGACTCCATTACGAAGCAGTGGGCGTCGTCCTGGCTCAGTTGCCGCACGCGTGTGAGGCCGGAGAGTACCCCTGACGCTTCGTTGCGGTGCAGCGGCGTCTGCTCATGGAAGCGGAGCGGCAGGTCGCGGTAGCTGCGCACTTCGGATGCAAAGACCAGGAAGTGGCCCGGGCAGTTCATGGCCTTCATCGCCATCTGTTCGTCGTCGCCGGCGGTGTCTCCGCCCTCCACGAGGAACATGTTCTTGCGATAGTGCGACCAGTGGCCGGACGTCTCCCACAGCGCCTTGTTGAAGACCAGCGGTGTCTTGACCTCGACGTAGCCGGCCGGGAACAGCACGCCGCGCATGTAGTTCGCGAGCAGGTTGAACAGAACCGTTCCGTTCCCCAGCCAGAACGCGGCGCCCGGCGCCCACTGGTGGAACATGAACAGTTTCTGGTCCCTGCCGATTTTCCGGTGGTCGCGCTTTTTCGCTTCCTCGATCCGGTGCAGGTGCTCCTGCAGGTCCTTCTCGCTCAGGAACGCGGTACCGTAGACGCGCTGCATCGGCTGATTGCGCGCGTCGCCCTTCCAGTAGGCGTTGGACGCGTTGAGGACCTTGAACGCCTTCAGCTTGCCGGTGGACGGCACGTGCGGGCCGACACAGAAGTCGACGAACGTGTCCCTGTCCTTGATCGTGTAGCAGGACACCGTGTCCTGGCCTTCCGTCTTCTCTTCGATCAGCTGGACCTTCAGCGGCTCGCCGCGGCTGCTGAAGAACCGCTTCGCTTCGTCGCGCGGCCACATCTGCCGCTCGTACGGCAGATCCTGTTGTGCCAGCTCGCGCATCTTCTTCTCGATGCGCTCGAGATCCTCCGGCACGAACGGCCGCTCGACGACGAAGTCGTAGAAGAAGCCCTCGTCGGTGGCCGGACCGATGCCGCACTGGACGCCGGGAAAGAGATTCGTCACCGCGGCTGCGAGCAGATGTGCCGTGCTGTGGCGATACAGCCCCAGGGCCTCCGGACTGTCGTTGGTGACGATGCGGACGGACGCGTCAGCGGCGAGCGGATAGGTCAGGTCGACGAGGCGGCCGTCGACCACCGCGGCAAGCGCCGCCTTCGCCAGGCGCGGCGAGATCCCCGCTGCCACCTCCCGTACTGGCGTTCCGGCAGGCAGACTGCGACTGGAACCGTCGGGAAGCGTGATGTTGACCGAACTCATGACGAGTGGAACACGTTGAAAATGGATCGGGCTTGCCCAGCCGAAGCTCACACAGCGAAGCCAGGTGAGCGAAGGCTGGTAGGCGCGGGTGGACTCGAACCACTGACCTCCTCCGTGTCAGGGAGGCGCTCTAACCAACTGAGCTACGCGCCTATCTATTGCGAATTCTGGCCTTGACCCGAACGGTCAGTATATCAGGCCCCGGGGTCGGGGCCTCAGGTCTCGGAAGCGATCAGCGAACGGCGTCCTTGAGGGCTTTGCCCACTGAGAAGCGGACGACACGTCGCTTGGGAATCTTGATGGCGGCGCCGGTCTGGGGGTTCCGCGCCGTGCGCGCCTTGCGCTGGCTGGTCTTGAACGTACCGAAGCCGACGAACGTGACCGGGTCGCCGCGCTTCAGTGACTTCGTGATTCCATCGATGAGCGATTCAACGGCGGCAGAGGCGCCGGCCTTGGACGAACCAGTGTCCTTCGCGATCTTCGCGATCAATTCTTGTTTGTTCATGGAGTCTCCCTCGGAAGCTAGGCTTGTCCCGCCGCAGCACCGCAGTGCTCTCGGCGAGCGTTCGCGGTTATACGCCGCTCGGTCGAGGGAGTCAATACAGAATCGTTCGAATCGTTCGAGACGTTCTACGCGGCCTGCTTCTGCGGCTGCGTCAATCGGTCGATTGCCTTCTGCAGCGCTTCGTCGGTCGCCGGAGGATCAGCGCCGAAGTCAACGTCCGGTTCGTCGACCAGGACGTCGGGCATCAGCCCCTTCTCGTGGAGTGCAGCGCTCTCAGGTGTCAGGTAGCGAACGGTGGTCAGCAGCAGACCGCTGCCGTCAGACAACTTGACGAGCTGCTGACGTGCGGCGCGGCCGATGGTGCGTGAGCCGACAAGCTCCGCGCGCTTGTTGCCGTCGAGGGCGGCGGCGAACAGTTCGGCGGCACCCGACGTGCCGGAGTCCACCAGCAGCACGACCGTTGCCGTGACTGCACCGTCGCTGGACTGCGCGGAGATGGTTTCCTTCTTCGTCTTCTCCTTGGCATCGGCACGCGCGAGCGGGTCTCTCGTCACTTTCACCGTGATGGTGCCGTTGCGAACGAACAGGCGCGCCGCCGCCACGCCGTCGTCGAGGTCTCCTCGCGACGTGCCGCGCAGGTCGATGACGTACCGAGTGGCGCCGGTCTTGGCGAGTGCGTCGATGGCCTGCTTGATGCGTGTGGCCGAATTCGGCGTGAACTCGACGACGCGCACATAGCCGGTGGTGGCGTTGGCCATCTTCGACGTGACGTCGGCTCCGGCTGCACGTTCGCGCGTCACCACGACTTCATGAGGCTCCGCGGCGTTGCCACGGATGACCAACAGGGTCACCCTCGAGCCAGGAGCGCCGCGCAACAGCCGGTTGCCCTCGTACGCCGACATGTCACGCGTGGAGCGCCCTTCGATCGCGCGGAGGTAGTCGCCGGTCCGAATGCCAGCCTTCGCCGCAGGAGAGCCATCGCGCGCCGACATCACCCGCAGGTAATAGCCGCGCGCCAGATCGATGCCGGTCTCGCCGGCCGCCGGCGTTTCCTTCGATTCGAAGGCTTTCACCTGGTCAGGCGGGAGGAAGGTGCTGTCGATGTCGAGGCCGTCGGTCAGCCCGCGCATGGCGCCGCGCATGGCTTTGCGCACATCCACCTCTTCAACATAGTTCTCGACGACCAGCTGCATCACGTCTTCGAAGATGCGCAGGTTGCGGATGGTTTCGTCGCGCGTCATCGCCTGACCGAGGTAGCCGCCAATCAGCGTGAAGGCGATGACCGGAGTCGAGACGACGAGAACCCAAAGGCGTGTGCGTGCTGTCATTTATCTGGCCTTTAGCCATTGTAGGGGATCGACCGAACGACCGTCGATGCGCATCTCGAAATACAGGGCCGGCGGCCCGGCGGGTGCCGAGCCGGTCCGGCCGAGCTCGGCGCCAGCCTCCACCGTCGCCCCCCGCTCGACCGCAATGTCCGACAGGTAGCCGTAGAGCGAATAGTTGTTGGATCCGTGCTCGAGAATGACGAGGTTGCCGAAGCCGATGAAGGGGCCTGCGAGGCCGACCGTTCCGCCGTGCACCGCCCGGACTGGCGTGTTCTGAACGACCGCGATTTCGATTCCGTTACGCGCTGCCGTGCCGCCGAGCCGATCGGCTGCCTGACCGAATCGGCCGGCCAGCCTGCCGGTGGCGGGCCACTCGAGCGATCCGCGGAACGGCAGGAGCGGTATCGCAATCGCTTCGCGGGCGCGCCCGGCGCCAGCCCCGGCCATCTGCTGCTGAATCCGTTCGTAAGCCACCTGAAGCTCGCCAGCGTATTGAGCTGTCAGGTCCCGCCGTGAGTCGATGCGCGCGATATGGGCCGACAGGTCCATGACCGCACGTTCCGCCTCCAGACGAGCGGAGCGCGCCTCTGCTTCGCGCGACCCCAGCCGGGCGGCCGACTGCTCGAGCGCGGTCCGCTGCTCCGTGAGCTCCTTCAGCGTTCTCGTGTGCTCCGCGACCCGGCGCTGGTTGATCGATGCCAGCGCCGCCACCGCGCGCGTGACACGCGTGAAGTCGCGCACGTCCGCCGCACCGAAGATCAGCCTCGCATAGCCGCTGCGCCCGCGCTTGTAGACGTCGACCAGCTGGGCTCGCAGGTCGGGCAGCTGCGCCGTGCGTTCCTTCTCGAGGTCGGTGAGCCGTTCGCTCGCCGTCGCCACGGCATGTTGAGCCTCGAGGGCGACCAGCTCCGCGTTCCTCCACTCTTCGAGGTGGATATCGCGCTGTATCTCGAGCTTGCGAAGGTCGCCGAGGAGGGTGGTCGCCTCGCGGGCGAGCTGCTGGTTCTCCTGCTGGAGCGCGCGCAGGCGATCATCGACCCGCCGCGCCTGCGGATCGGGCGTCTGTGCCGTGCTCATCGACGCCGCACTGACAACGGCCGCCAGGAAGAGAAGGCGCTTCACGTCTGGTTGGATGCGACAATTATACGGGCGTGGGACGCATCATCGGCCTCGACGTCGGCGAACGCCGTATCGGCGTTGCCGTCAGCGATCCAAGCGGGACGCTGGCGCGGCCGGTGACGACGCTGCGCACGAGCGGACTCGACGGCGACGCCCTGCAGGTGAGCCTGAACGAAATCACCCGCCTGGCCGCAGACGATCCGCTGGAGGCTATCGTGGTTGGCCTCCCTCGTCGTCTGGACGGATCGCCCAACGCGATGACGCCGCGCGTCGAACGGTTTGCCGAGCGCCTGCGCGATCGGGCCGGCGTGGCTGTGACGCTGCAGGACGAGCGGCTGACGAGCGTGGAGGCCGAGAGCCGCCTCGCGGTGCGTAAGAAGGACTGGCGCGCGCGCAAGGATCAGCTGGACGCGGCGGCGGCCGCCATCATCCTGCAGGACTATCTCGACAGCCGGCCAGGTTCCGGCGGCATGTCATCAACGCTCTCATGAAAAGACTGCTCGCGATCCTGGTGCTGGTGACGATCCTCGTGGCCGCTGGTGCGGCCGGCATGGCGTGGACGCGCCTGCAGACCCCATTCAAGGGGTACGAGGCCGGTGAGCAGTTCGTCGAGATTCCTGTCGGCGCCGGCGCGTCGGAGATCAGGCAGCGCCTCGTGGACGCTGGCGTGGTGAGCGACGCGTTGACGCTGCGGCTGGCGCTTCGATGGACCGGCGCCTCGCGCGATCTGCAGGCCGGCGAATACCGGTTCGACCGGCCGATGACCGCGATCGAGGTCATCAACAAGATCGCGGGCGGGGATGTCTACGGCCAGCGGATCACGTTTCCCGAGGGGCTGACGATCCGCGAGATGGCGGCGGTCTACGAGATGCGGGGCCTCGGACGGGCACGCGACTTCGTCGACGCGTCGCGCAACGTGGCGCTGATCAAGGATCTGGATCCCGCCGCACCTGATCTCGAGGGGTATCTGTTCCCGGACACCTACACAGTCGGCCGCACGGCAGTCGCCTCGAAGCTCATCGAAAGTATGGTTGCCGGATTCAGGGCGGCGTACCCGGCGGAAGCGGCGCAGCCGGACGCCGCGGCCGCGGCCGGGAACCACCTTCCGCTGACGACGCGGCAGCTCGTGACGCTGGCGTCGCTCGTCGAGAAGGAAACAGGGAAGCCCGAAGAGCGTCCGGTCGTGTCGGCGGTGTATCGGAATCGCCTGCGGATCGGAATGCCGATGCAGGCCGACCCGACGGTGATCTACGCGCTGCAGAAAACGGGGAAGTACGACGGCAACATCCGGAAGGACGATCTGCTGATCAACTCGCCGTACAACACCTACAAGTACCGGGGCCTGCCGCCCGGGCCGATTGCGTCACCCGGCAAGGCGGCGCTGGAAGCCGCCGTGCGGCCCGCCGACGCCGACTACCTGTTTTTCGTTAGCCGCAACGACGGCTCGCACGTCTTCTCGAAGACACTCGACGAGCACAACCGGAACGTCCAGG
>DATLLQ010000091.1:0-2145 GCA_035537775.1 Vicinamibacterales bacterium
GACCTGCTTCTGCGCCACGCCGCTTGCCGAAGAGCGGCCGTACTGGGAGGCCTATTTCGATTTGCTCAGCATCAAGGATGCGCACGCGCGCAGCCGGTGCCGACACGAGACGGGCGAACAGTACTGGGCGTGCGAGGGGTGTGACTGCACGGCGAAACTGGAGCAGCGCCTCGCCGAGACAGGTAAGCCCTTCAGGTAGTCTATTTCGCCGCGTTCTCGACGCGGTTTGTCAGCGTTCCGACTCCCTCATACGTGCACACCGTGCGATCGCCGGCCTTCAGGAAGATTGGCGGCGTGCGCGCGGAGCCGACGCCGTCCGGCGTTCCGGTCGCGATAATGTCGCCGGCGCGCAGCGTCATGATGTTCGACCCGTACGCAATCAGCTCGTTGACCGTGTGAATCATGTAGGACGTGTTCGAGTCCTGCATCAGCTTGCCATTCAGCGTGAACCTCACCGGCAGCTTCTGCGGGTCAGGGACGAACTCCTTCGGCGTGATGAACGGGCCGAGCGGCGCGAACGTGTCGTGCGACTTGGCAATCAACCAGTCGGATGATCCGTAACGATCGTCCGCGCGCCCGCCGCGATCCGAGACGTCGTGCTCGAGCGTGTAGCCGAAGATGTGATTCGACGCCTGCGCCACCGGGACGCGGCTTGTCGCCCGGTTGAGGACGACGCCGAGCTCGCACTCCCAGTCGATCTGCGTGCGGCCGACCGGAATCCTGATCGCTTCACCCTCCGCGATGATCGCGGATGTTGCCTTGAGGAACAGGTACGGATTCCAGCGAGTGTCGCTGGCACTGCGCTCCCAGATGCCAGGCGCGCTCTTCGTCGCGGGCGTTGCGGAGCCGGCAGGCGCGCCGGCGGCCCGTCCCGTGCTCAAACCTGCGGATGTGGCCACGCCAGGGCGCGCCATTTCCTCTCCATGTGCGCGGTAGTTCACTGCCGCGTTGAGGAGTGTAGCCGGCATGATCGGCGGCAGGATCTTGAGTCCCGCGAGATCGTGCACGTACGCGGGGCGTTGGCCCGCCGCCGTGGGTACGGCCTTGAGGATGGCGTAGATGCGCGCACGCAGGACCGAGTCGTAGCGGGCAATCACATCCCGCATGTCACCTGCCGCGGGAGCCGTCCGGCCTGGCACAGCGTTATCGGCGGCGGTGAGGTCGATTACGACCGAGTCACGCACGATCCCGACGAACGTGCGCCCCTGCTGTTGGAACGTGCCGAGCTTGAACGGGGCGGGTGCCTGCGCGTGGAGAGCACTGGCACCGAGAAGAGCCGCAACCGTAGCGATCACCAGACGTGTCATCGACGCCTCCTGCGAGGCGAAGTATAGCCTCTAGAACACGCGGCCGAAGTCGAGTCCGAACTGCGGCTTCGAGCGCGGTCCTGAGATGCGGATGGGCAGTCGCGTCCCTCCGCCCTTTCGCCGGAACAGCGGCTGCGCGAGCCGTGCCAGCAGCGACTTGACGCCGCTGGTCATGTCGGCGAGGGTGGCGTCGGTCAGCAGTTCGCCCTGGAAGTTCATCTCCTCGCTGTGCAGGTTGTACGACCCGTGCAGCTGAACGATCGATCCGGGCACGGCAAAGGTCAGCTCGGAGAACGTCAGCGCGCCGTTGGCCAGCTTGAACCGGCCGCGCAGGTTCGAGACGACCCGCTCGTTTTCAGCGCCCTCGTTGCCCTCCTCCCCGCGGCCGCGGCGGCTCAACGTTGTGATCTGGCGCTGCACGTTCAGGTTGGTGAATCGTGCCTGCGCCAGCTCGAACCGGCCATCCAGCTGAAGCCGCTGGACGACATCCTCCGGTCCCGCCGGCAGCAGCATGTGCGTCGTCAGATTGACCCGCCCGACGAGCGGCGGCTTCGCAGCTTTGACCGCCAGTTGCATCAGGTCTTCGAGCCGTGCGTTGTCGAGGCTCACGTCGAGCTCGATGTGACGGCCCTTGACCTCCTGCGCGCGAATGACGGCTCCCTTGGCGGCAATCGCGGACTCATTCAGTTTCGCGTCAACGCGTTCGAGGATGGTGTCGCCGTTGGTGCCGTCGACGATCGCCTTGAAGCGTGTGTTCAGGATCACTTTCTGCCCGGCGAGGTCGAGCGAGAAGTCGGGCATTTCCGTGGTGCCCTCCACTTCGAGCCTTTCGAGCACT
>DATLLQ010000092.1:0-8931 GCA_035537775.1 Vicinamibacterales bacterium
CGCGTCCATCAAGCCCAACAAGTCCGGCAGCCCACGTGGCGGAGCGGATGCGGCCCCGAACGGACGCGTGTTCGTATCGAACACGGCGCTTTACGACATGATCCGTAACGGTTTCGAGCTCCAGCCGTATGAAATGGTCTCTGGCGATCAGCTCCCTGCGTGGGTCAGGTCGGAGAAGTGGGACATCACCGCCCAGGGACCGCCGATCACCGATCAGGCATCGCAGCGCCGGCTGAGAGTGATGCTCCAGAACCTGCTGATCGATCGATTCAAACTCGTCACGCGCCGCGAAATGCGGGACATCCCTGTGTACGCCCTCGTGTTTGCGCGCGGCGATCGGAAGCTCGGCCCCCAGATCCAGACCTCAACGCTCGATTGCGCGGCGCTCGTCGCCGCCGCAAGCGCGGCGGCAGCTCCTGGGACGGTCAAGGTGTGCGGAAGAGACAGCGGTCCGGGCTTCATCACCGCACGCGGCGTTCCATTGGCGGACTTCCTCCGCACGCTCAGTCTCTTCGCCGAACGCGTGGTGATTGACGGGACCGGCCTGACGGATCGCTTCGACCTCACGCTCAAGTGGACACCCAATCAGGAACCGGGGAACGTCGGCGCCCTGACCGACGGCACGTCGTTCTTTACAGCCATTCAGGAGCAGCTTGGACTGCGACTCGAGCCGCGTCAGGCACCGATGAACGTCTTCGTGATCGAATCGGCCGAGCGGCCGGCGGAGGAATAGACCGATGAGAACCTACACCGTTTGCGCTGCCCTGGCGCTCACTGCCCTCGCGAGTGCTGTTGCCGCTCAGGCTCCCGCGCCCGCTGCAGGCACAGGACAGCGCCTGACGTTCGAGGTCGCGTCGATCAAGCGCAACGTCTCGGGCGACGCGAACAGCTCGGTCCGCGGCCAGCCAGGCGGCCGCCTCGTCGTCACCAACAACTCGCTCTACAACCTGATTCGAAACGCGTACAACACACAGCGCTTCGAGATGGTGCCTGGCGCGAAGTTGCCTTCGTGGATCGACTCGGACCGGTGGGACATCAACGCCAAGGGGTCCGAGACGGCGACGCAGCCGGAGGTGATGCAGATGCTGCAGAACCTCCTCGCCGAGCGCTTCAAGCTGGTGGCGCGTCGCGAGACGCGGGAGATGCCGATCTACGCGCTCGTCCTCGCGCGAAGCGACGGCCGGCTTGGCCCGCAGCTTCGACGATCGGACGTCGATTGCGCCGCGGTCGCGGCGGCGGTCAAGGCAGGAGGAGCCCCACCTCCCCCACCTGCTGGCGGCGGCCCGTTCTGCGGCACACGCGCCAACGCGTCCGGAGGCGTTGCGCACATCGAAATGCATGGCATGCCGCTCGAGAACTTCGTCCGGAATCTGAGCGCGCAGGCAGGACGCGTCATCGTCGACAAAACGGGACTGACCGGCGCCTTCGAGTTCCAACTGACCTTCACCCCGGATCAGGCCCCTCCTGGCAGCACGCCAAGTGACAACGCGTCCCTGTTCGCGGCGATCCAGGAACAGCTCGGACTGAAGCTGGAACCGCAGCGCGGGCCGGTCAACGTGCTGGTCATCGAGTCGGCAGAGAAGCCGACCGAGGACTAGCGACCCCTCAACGGGCGCCCATCGAGGTGATCGCGGGATTCGGCCGAACGCCCCACACCCGACCAGGCGCGCATTTTCGCCGGATCGGTGTCAAACGGAACCAGGACGCGGTTGCTTGCGTATCACCTACATCTGTAGTAGATAACAGCCGGATCCGGTGGGAGCAGCGCCAACTAATCGATCTGACCGCGCGTCAAATGGGCGAGGTTTCCGATGAAGACACTGCTCCTCACGGCCGGGGTGCTGGCCGCGGCGGCCCTTGCTGCCCCGCCCCTCGACGGCAGGGGGCAGTCGGTGTCGCCGGAACAGGCAGCCCCAGCCCGTTTCGAGGTCGCGTCGGTCAAACGAAACTCGTCTGGTGAAACCGTCATGACGTTCAACAATCAGCCGAACAGGCTGGTTTTGACGAACGTCGCGGTTCGCCAGCTCATCGTGCGTGCGTACCAGGTGCAACCGTTTCAGGTCACCGGCGGCCCAGCCTGGCTCGCCAGCGACCGGTTCGACATCAACGCAACGGCGCTCGAAACGGCGACGCCGGCGCAGATGAACGCGATGCTGCAGACGCTGCTCGCCGAACGCTTCAAGCTGGTTCTCCATAGGGAAAACCGGCCCGGCGATGTGTTTCATCTGGTGAAGGCCCGCCCGGATGGAAAGCTGGGAGAGGGGTTAAAGGCGGCGGCAATTGACTGCGCGGCTTTTCGTGGCAGGGGCCCCGGAGGACCGGCACCCGGACCTGGCGGTCCAAGTCGGGCGCCTGGTGGACTCGGACGGGCGGCAGGACCGGGGACTGGGACAGTCGCGGTGCCGGCACCCGGACCCGGTGGCGCGCCCGGAGGTTGTTTCATGATGATTGGCCCCGGGCGTCTCGAATTGTCCGGACAACCGCTCTCGACGTTAGCCAACGCGCTGGCTCAGCAACTTGGACGGCCGGTGCGTGATGAAACCGGGCTCGGGGGAGCGTACGATCTGACGCTGACCTTTATGCCCGATTCGACTGGGCGCGGCATGCCGATCGGTCCCCCGCCGCCGGGGGCGCCGGAGCTGCCGCCGATCGATCCCAATGCCCCGTCGCTCACGACGGCGCTGGCGGAGCAGCTCGGATTGAAGCTCGAGGCGGCCAGAGGCCCGATGGAAATGATCGTGATCGACCGAATCGAACAACCCACTGAGGACTAGATGAAGGGATCACTTCGCGGGGTTCTGCTTGGCCTTCTCCTCGGCGCCGCCACGCTCGGCGCCGCCGCCGACCACACAGGGAAGGTCACGCTGACCGGCGTCTCGATTCCGGGCGCAACGGTCACGGCCAAGCAGGGAGAGAAGACCCTCACGACGATTACCGATCAAGGCGGTGTCTATCGCTTCACCGAGATCGCCGACGGCGTGTGGACCATCACCGTGTCGATGGCCGGCTTCGAGACGATGACGCGCGAGGTCACGCTTCCCTCATCTGCCGAAGGCGTATGGGAACTGACGCTGCTGCCGATCGAGAAGATCGTCGGCACATTGCCCGCGCCGCGGCCCGTGACCGCACCTGCCGCAACACCATCAGGCTCACAGACGCGTAACACATCAAAAACGCCTGCTCCCGCCGCGCCGCAGCAGGGCTTTCAGCGCGCAGGCGTCAGCCAGGTCTCTACTCCACCGCCCGCTCCCGCGACTGGCGACGAGGCCCCCGTCGATCCGACGGGCATCGGCTCGGCAGCCGGCCTCCTGATCAACGGCAGCGTCAACAACGGCGCAACGACTCCGTTCGCACAGCCGCGCGCCTTCGGCAACAACCGGCCGAACCAGCGCTCGCTGTATTCGTACGCATCCGGAATACAGCTCGGGAACTCGTCGTGGGACGCGCGACCCTACTCATTCACAAGCGGAGACACGCGCCGCCCGTCGTACACCGACGCGCAGTTCCTGGGCAGCTTCCAGGGGCCCGTGAAAATACCGGGCCTTCGGAACCGCGTGAACGTGTTTCTCGGCTACCAGGGGACCTCGGATACCAACTCGAGTACGCAGTCGGCGCGGATGCCAACGGACCTCGAGCGCCAGGGCGATTTCTCGAACTCAGTCAACGCGCTCGGACAGCCGATTCAGATCATCGACCCGACGACGGGTCAGCCCTTCGCGGGCAACCGGATCGACCCCACACGTCTCAGCCGGGAGGCGCTGGCGCTGCTCGCCTACTACCCGACTCCGAACACGGAGGGGCGCTACAACTACCAGACGCCGCTCGTGAATACATCGAGGTCCGACAACGCGAGCGCCCGCCTGGGCTATTCCATCAATAACCGGCATCAGCTCCAGGGCACGATTGGCGTTCAGCGCACGAGTGGTGATTCGACGACGCTCTTCGGCTTCGAGGACGCGCGTGAAGGATACGGCGTAGATGCGCAGGTGAACTGGTCGTTCCGTCTCTCGCAGTTCCTCAACATGCGGAGCCGCTACCAGTACACGCGCTCGAAGAACACGGCGCTGCCATTCTTCTCCGGCCTGTCGAACGTCTCGGGAGACGCCGGGATCGCGGGCACCGATCAGGATCCGTTGAACTGGGGACCACCAAGTCTGCGGTTTGCCACCGACATGGCGGGATTGAGCGACGGACTCTACTCACGCTCGCTGACAAACGTCCACATCGTCGGCAGCGAGATTCAGAGCTTCCGCGGCCGCCATACCATCACGGCCGGCGGTGAGTTCCGGCGTATCGCCAACGACGTGTTCAGCCAGGAGAATCCGCGCGGACGGTTCGAATTCACCTCCGCACGGAGCGGATCGGACTTCGGCGATTTCCTGCTCGGGCTCCCGCAGACGGCGTCGATTGCCTACGGCAACGCCGACAAGTTCTACCGCAGCAACACCTACGCGGCCTACGTCACGGACGACTGGCGCATGAGCCCGTCGTTCACGATGACGCTCGGCGTGCGATGGGAGTACGAGTCGCCGATCACCGAGCGACTGGGGCGGCTGGTGAACCTCGACGTAGCAGAGAACTTCACGGACATCTCGCCGGTGAGCGCTTCGGATCCGACGGGGACGCTAACCGGCCAGGAGTTTCCGGAGTCGCTCGTGCGCCCGGACAAGGGCGGCTTCCAGCCGCGCCTGGGCATCGCGTGGCGGCCAGTGCCAGGATCGTCGCTGGTGGTCCGCGCCGGCTACGGTGTCTATCGAAACAGCAACATCTATCAGTCGATTGCGACGCAGCTGGCGCAGCAGCCGCCGCTGTCGACGTCCTTCAGCATCGGTCACAGCTCGGCGCATCCGTTGACGCTCGCCGATGCCTTCCTGGTCGGTCAGACGCTCGGGCAGGCGTCAACCCTCAACACGTTTGCCGTGGATCCGGATCTGCGTGTGAGCTACGCGCAGAACTGGCAGGCGTCGCTGCAGCGCGACCTGCCGATGTCGTTGACGGTGAATGCGACGTATCTCGGCGCGAAGGGCAGCAACCTGATGCAGGCCTTCGTGCCCAATTCGTATCCTGTGGGCTTCGTGAACCCCTGCCTGACCTGTCCGACAGGCTTCCGCTTCGTGGTGTCGAATGGGCGCTCGATCCGCCATGCCGGTCAGGTGCAGCTGCGCCGGCGGCTCCGGAACGGGTTCACCTCGTCGATCCAGTACACGCTGGCCAAGTCGATGGACAACGCCGGGTCGTTTGGCGGCGCCACGATCGACGGCCAGGCGCTCGCGCAGAACTGGCTCGACCTCGAAGCGGAGTACGCACGATCCAATTTCGATCAGCGCCATCAGATCGTGGCCAGCTTCGAATACACCACCGGCGCCGGCATTCTCGGCGGAACGCTTCTCGACGGCTGGAGAGGACGCCTGTTCAAGGACTGGACGTTCACCAGCCAGATTACGACCGGCAGCGGCACACCACTGACGCCGATCTTCTTCTCGCCGCTCGCGGGAACGGGCATCATCGGGGGCACGCGCCCGAGCCTGACCGGCGAATCGGCCGACCCGACGATCGACAACTCGTACGCGAACCCGCTCGCGTTTACCGTGCCTGCCTCAGGTGAATGGGGCAACGCGGCGCGCAACTCGATCACGGGTCCGGCTCAGTTCTCGATGAACGGATCGGTCACACGAACCTTCCGCGTGGGCGAACGCATGAACCTCGATTGGCGGCTCGATGCGACCAACATGCTCAACCGGGTGACCTTCGCCGGCGTGTACACGCAGATCAACAGTCCGCAATTCGGGCTGCCGAACCGGACCAACGACATGCGCAGGCTGCGCACCAGCTTCAGGCTCAGGTTCTAGACATGATGAAACGTCACGTTCTGACCACCCTGGCTCTTGCCGGCAGTCTCACCGCCGCGGCGAGCGCACAGAATCCACCAGCGCAGGGCCAGCAGCCGCCGGTCTTCAGAAGCAGCACTCGACTGGTCGTCAATACGGTCGTCGTCCGCGACAAGGACGGCAAGGTGATCGAAGGCCTCGGGCCCAAGGACTTCGTCGTCACGGAAGACGGCAAGCCGCAGGAGATCGCGTTCGTCGACTTCCAGCGGCTCGAGGTCGCTCCGGCCGGCACGGCCGCAGCCGCGACAACGCTTACGGCGGAGCGCCCGGTTGCGGCAGCCGCCGCGGAGGCGCCGGCTCGGCCAGCGGAACCCGAGCTCCCGAGCTCCTTCGGGAACGGCATCTCGCCGCCGACGTCCGGCGACATCAAGTACCGCAACCGGCGGCTGCTCATCCTGTACTTCGACCAGAGCGCCACGTCGCCTCCCGATCAGATGCGCGTGTTTGACGCGGCGCTCAAGTACATCCGCGAGAACATGCAGCCGGCGGACCTCGTTGCGCTCATGACCTACGGCGGCGCCGCGGTCCGCGTGAAGCAGGATTTCACGGACGACAAGGAGAAGCTGCGCCGGGTCATCGAAGTGCTGATGTACGGCGAGGACAAGGACGGCGACGGCGTCCGCGATCCGGAGATGGAAGGCACGGAGTTCGGCCAGAACGACGCTGAATTCAACGTCTTCAGCACCGATCGTCAGCTCGCGGCGCTGCAGACCGCGGTCGGCATGCTGCGGCCGTTTCCGGAGCAGAAGTCGCTCATCTACTTCGCCAGCAACCTGCGGTTGAACGGCACCGACAACAACGCGCAGCTGCGCGCCACGACCAACGCCGCGAATCGCGCCAACGTCTCCTTCTTCCCGGTCGATGCGCGCGGTCTCGTCGCCATGCCCCCGCTCGGCGACGCCACGCAGCGATCACCGGGCGGCATCGGCATGTTCACCGGTGCACTGGCGACGGCTTCGATGTCGCGCTTCGCACGGTCACAGGACACGCTCTACTCGCTCGCCAAGGACACCGGCGGCAAGGCGATGTTCGACTTCAACGATCTCTCGCTGGGTATCGTCCAGGCCGCCGAGGCGCAAGGCAACTACTACATCATCGGCTACTACAGCACGCAGGTCGCCAACGACGGCAAGTTCCGCAAGGTGCGAATCACGCTGGCCAACAACCTCGCCGGCGAGCTCGCGTACCGCCAGGGCTACTACGGCGACAAGGAATGGGCGAAACAGGCCACCGCCGATCGCGAGCGCCAGCTCGAAGAAGCGATGATGCTCGAGAACCCGGTGACCGACATTACGATCGCCCTGGAGCTCAACTTCTTCCAGCTCAATAGCGCCGAGTACTTCCTGCCGATCGCCGCGAAGATCCCCGGCAGCGAGCTCGCGCTGGCGCAGAAGCGCGGCGCGAAGCGCGTGACGCTCGATTTCATCGTGGAGATCAAGGACGACCCCTACGGCTTCACGCAGGGCACGATGCGCGACAAGGTTGAGAAGGACCTGACGCTCTCCACGGCCGCGCAGCTGGCGAACCAGCCGATTCACTACGAGACCGGCTTCACGCTGCTGCCCGGGAAGTACGTCGTCAAGCTGCTGGCGCGTGATGCCGAAGCCGGCCGCATCGGAACGTTCCAGACGTCGTTCACGATCCCGAACCTGAACAACGAGAAGCAGAAGCTGCCAATCAGCACCGTCGTGCTCGGCAGCCAGCAGGTGCCGCTCGGCGCCGAGCTCGCCAGCGTCAGCAAGGCGGCCGCGTCAGGGTTCGCACATCCGCTGGTGTTCGAGGGACAGAAACTGCTGCCCAGCGTGACACGCGTGTTCAGCACGTCGCAGGACATGCACATCTACCTGCAGGCCTACGAGCGCGGCGCGACGGCGACAAAGCCGCTGGTGGCGTTCGTGAGCTTCTTCCAGGGCGACGTGAAGGTCTTCGAAACACGGCCGCTGCCGGTCGTCGACGGCCTGGATCAGCGTTCCAAGGCGGTGCCTATCCGGCTCAGCGTGCCGCTCGAACCGCTGCCGCCCGGACGGTACGACGTCCAGGTCGCGGTGATGGAGCCTGAGAGCAAGCTGGTCAACTTCTGGCAGGCTGCTATTGCGATAGTGCAGTAACTGATTACGCGAGCTCGTCGAGCTCGTGCTGCATCTGGCGGCCGGTCCGCCCGATCACCCACGCGACGACCACGAACAGCAGGACGCCGAAGACGGCAATCGCGGCGTTCTGCTCCACGCTCCGCTCCATCGCACGCCCGAACAGGCTCAGCGTCACGCCCGGGATGAACACCGCGAGATAGCGCCACCGGCGGCTCGCCAGCTCGCGCTGACGCTCGAGACGACTGCGGTAGAAGTCCACGGACCCGGTGCGTCCGAGCGCCTGCGGAACGGCGTCTACCGGCGCGTAGCGGCGAAACCAGTACGCCATGTAGACGAACGCCGCAATCGTCAGCAGATCGCCGGTGCGTTCGAGCAGCGGGTTCGGCCGTCCTATCTGCCAGAGCTCCGCTGCGATGATGACTGCGAACAGCAGCCCGCCCGTGATCTTCCAGCGCTTCACTCTCCGTTCCAATCTCTCGGCCTTCGCGCGAACATCGTCCGTCGACATACGGTTCTCCTCTCGCGGCTGCTGCTGCCACAGGCGGTGAACGTCCTGCGGGGATTCATCCATGACCCGCTCCCCTTTCACGAAAGCGCTGCGCCAGCAGCTGCTTGATGCGGTGCACCCTCGTCGACACGTTCCCGGCGCTCAGGCCGGTGATCTCCGCTGTCGTCGCCGCGTCAACCTCCTCCAGATACAGGAGCATGACCTGACGATCGACCGGCGGCAGCTCCCGTATGAGCGCGTAGACCCTGTCGAGCGTCCGTTGATGGTCGAACCGCTCCTCTTCATCGATCGGCTGCGGCAGCGAATCGAGATCGTCCGCCTCGACGAATGCCGGCGTCCGTGCCTTCGGCCGAATGACGTGCGAGGTGGCGACGTTGTGAGCGACGCGGTAGACCCACGTCCGCATCGAACAGCGCTGGTCGAACCGGGCGAGGCTTCGCCACAA
>DATLLQ010000093.1:0-3273 GCA_035537775.1 Vicinamibacterales bacterium
CCGTGGAGGGCATGCTCACGCTCGGCATCGGTGCCGAACGACAGCGCGAGCATGGCGCGAATCGTCGAGTGCAGCCGCGATGCGGCTGCGAGCGGCGTTGCCCGGAAGCTGCTGTGATCGTAGACGCCAGCGGCGATCAGCGGGTGCGCCAGCTGCAGAAGGATCGCTCGCGTCCACCCGAGGAGGACGAAGCGCTCCGCGTTCAGGCGCTGCGCGACTATTGCCGTTCCTTTTCGGCGCCACCTGCGCCGCCGGCATTGCCGGCTGCCGATTCAGCGGAAGACTTCCACAGCCAGCTGGCCACGCCGACCAGCGCGAGGCCCATCGCACCCTGACGTACCAGCTGCCAGCCGCGTCCGTTCGGCTTGTGCGACGGATCGAGGAGATCGCGGTAGGCCTGGAGTTCTTCAGGGCTGGCCCCGAGCGACGCAGGTGGACTTGCCCTGAGCGGAGTCGAGGGGCTTGCCCCGAGCGAAGTCGAGGGGGGCTTCGCCTCCTGCGGCTGGCGCGGGCGCTCACGCCGTTCCGGCGCGGGCACCCAGCGGGTCATGAACGTGAATGTTTCAGACGCGCAGACGGGACAAATCTGCGTATCGTGGACTTCCTCACAGTCGAGACAGAGTCGAGCGTTCCTGAGCTGCATGGTCCTCTTCGGAGTTTACGGCAAGAGGGCCGTGCAGTTCCGGATCGCCGCGAAGGTCCGGCTAAAGCCGGACACTACGTTGGCTAGCGTGGATAGATGGCGATGCGGTCGCCCGTAAACGACCCGACCCAGAGTGACTTGCCGACCTCAACCGCCACCGTGCCCGCGGAAAATCCTGGAATCGCGGCCTTCCGCAGCACCTCACCCGACTTCATCGTCTTCGGATCGATCCGGACGACGACCGTCTCACTCTGCGCGCCCTGGCCAGCCTGGCCGGAAGCGAGCAGCGATCCATCCGACGCCCAGCGGACGTTGTCCACGCGGAAGCCCAGCTGGATTTCGTCGCGCTTCGGCTCCTTCTCGCCGCGTGAGAGCCGGAAGAACGATTGGCTGCCCCAGGCCGCAACGTACAACGTGCGGCCGTCAGGAGAGATCTCGATGCCGTTGGCTCCCGACGATTCGCTTCCAGGCACCTTCTGCCAGCCGCTCGCCGTGTGCCATTCCCAGAGCTCTCCGTTCCTCTCGCCCTTCTGCAGCCCGCCAAAGCCGGCGCCGGCGCCGCGTGGGTTGAAATTCGTCGCGATGAACCCGCCATCGTCGAGCCACCGGACGGAGTTGAGGCCGATCGGATCCGGCGCAACCGCGCACCCGATCCACGTCAGCGTTGGTGTCTGCGATCTCGTGTCGAGCGTGAAGACCTCGATCGATTCGCGCGCGCCATGGCCGACGACGTAGAGCGTGTGAAGGCCGTTGCGCGCTTCTCGCAATGAGAGCCCGTGTGTCGTGAACTTTGTTTTCTCGGGCGCTCCAGGGCAGGCCTTGTAGGTCTTCGCGTCGAGCGCTTCTTTCGTTGAGGCTGCCGGATATCCCCTGACGGTGGTCCGATCGCTGACGCGAATCAGGTTGATACCGCCGGTTCCCGAGAATGAGCCCGCCACCACCCATTGCCCGCCGGGCACCACGACCAGATCCTCCGGAGCCGATTGCCCGCAGACGAACTGCACCTCGCCGGCCGACGCCACGCATGGAGGAGGAGCTGGTGCTGGAGGCGCTTGTGCTCCCAGGTTTACACCAGCGACAACGAGCGCAGTCAGAATGATCGGGGTGGACCGTTGCATTTCTTTCCTCCGTGTACTGCTGGGTGAATGTACTCGACTCCCTGGTCCGGCCGAAGCCGGACACTACAGGGCCTCGCTAAAGCCGGACGCTACTTGTGCGTGGCCCGTTTACATGGATTTAATGTGGCGGAAACATGCGGAAAACACACCGACGTTACGCTCACGACATGCGCATGTTACAGGGAGTTCTCGTTGGACTGTGCGTGATCGGGTACGCCTCCGTCGCCGGGGCGCAGGTCCTGCAGCAGCAGACTGCGACGGCCACGGCGGCAGCTGCGGCGCCGCCGGCACAGAGCTCGACCCCCAAAGAGCAGCCATCGACCTACGACCGGATCTGGACCGATGTCACCCAGTGGTACAAGAACGACAAGAACCCTGTCATTCAGCAGGTGTTGTTCACCGGGCGCTTTCAGTACGACCTCGCTGCGGTGTCGGCGGACCAGGGTGACCACGACGAAGCAAACATCCGGCGCGTCCGCTTCGGGCCCCGCGTCACCTTCCTGCGCCAGTACCTGGGGCACGTCGAAGTCGAGGTCAACCCCCAGGAACGCGACCCGTTCTATGTGCGGCTCACCGACGCCTATGTGCAGTGGAACAAGAGCCCGAAATTCGCGGTGACGGTCGGCAAGCAGGCCGCGCCATTCACCAACGAGGGCGCCACGTCGTCGAAGGAACTCCTCACCATCGACCGCAGCATCATCGGCCAGGACATCTGGTTCCCGCAGGAGTACATGCCTGGCGTCAGCGTGTCGGGCAAGATTGCGCCCTGGAACTACCGGTTCGGTGTGTACAGCTCCGGCGCGATGAACCGGGAGTTCGGCGAGTTCAACGGCGGCGGCTTCCTGCTCGCGGTCGTCGGCTATGACTTCGCGAAGAAGCTGGGGATGAAGGAAGCGCTCGTCACGGGCAACTACGTCTATCAGGATCCGAACGTGAACAACACGTTTACGCGCCCGAATCAGCAGGTTGCCTCCGTGTGGACGCGGTTCGAGGCGGACAACTGGGGCGTGCGGACCGACCTCGACGTGTCTCAGGGCTACCTCGGGCAGAGCGACATGTGGGGCTGGATGGTGATGCCGTTCTACAACTTCACGAACAGGCTCCAGGGCGTCACGCGGATCACGCACTTGAGCAGCGCGGATCCCAACGGCCTCAGGCCCACCGGATACGAAGCCCGCGTCGTACCCGGCCGCGGCGACGAGTTCAACGAGTTTTATATTGGCGCGAACTACTACTTCTACGGCCAGAAGCTGAAGGTGCAGACCGGCGTGCAGTTGGATGACATGAAAGACCGCGCCAACGATGGCGGGGCGTATTCGGGAGTGTCGTGGACGACTGGGCTTCGGGTCGGCTGGTAACTACCGACTATCCAACTACCGACTATCCAACTACCAACTATCCAACTAAGGAGCCGCCGGCGGATGGTGCCGCACGTCCTGCGCCGACACCATGAAGATCACGTCCTCGGCGACGTTCGTGGCGTGATCGCCGATGCGTTCGAGATGGCGTGAC